>JBEPXS010000031.1:0-14849 GCA_041641755.1 Balneolaceae bacterium | reverse complement strand
TTTTATTTACGACCGGTTGAGGTGTCGGAACATACGGCACATCCAGATCCTGATCCTGGCTTTGTGCCTGAAAGGCAAATAATCCGACAAATAAAACGGATAAAATTAAACGACGATAAAAAATATGTGGCTTTACTACCGATGTGTTCACTATGCTCATTACGGTTCTCCTTTTCTATTTTTAAAAAATTATTTGTGAATTTCTCGACAGATCGATTGAATCGATCATCTATATTTAAGCTATTTTACGTAAAAACGTTCCACCCGGGTAAGTTGTTGAAAAACTTAATATTAGCATAAAGCTCGAGATGTCAAATATTTAATCCGTAATTTAAAACTTTTAACAGGGAGTTTGGTTCCGTCAGATAAATACTGGAAGGCATTTTATTGATCTTTTTTATCCTGAACATCTCTTGAATTTGGCAGGAATAAGAGTAACTTTTTACGCAGGATTTAGGATAAAAACAGATTTATCTTCAGCATCATTAAACATCCAACTTGAATTTATATTTCTCAACATGGATCTAAAAATCGAGAATCAGCGTTTTTTAGTGTGTGGGGCCAGCAGCGGGTTTGGACGTGCCATAGCGGAACAATTACTTGACGAAGGAGCCTCCGTTATTGCTGTAGCACGCCGGGAACAGAAACTGAATGAACTTAAAGAAGAGTATGAAGACACCGTTACTATTGTAGCTGGTAACTTAACAGATGATGAAACACATAATGAAATCGAATCAGCAATAGGGAATGATATACTTCACGGGGTTGTCATAAATTCGGGTGGTCCACCGGCCCTGACTCCGTTGGAAACGGCTATCTTTGACTGGGACAAAGCATATGAATCTGTTATGCGCTGGAAGATTGAACTGGTACTCCGCTTGGTGTCCTATTTTTCTGCCCGGGACTATGGCCGCATTTTATTTATAGAGAGCAAGTCAGTCAAACAACCGATCCCATCATTAGTGTTGAGTAATTCTTATCGGGCTGCTGTAGTCGGATTTGCCAAATCGCTCTCGCAGGAGGTGGCCGGTCAGGGTATTACCGTAAACGTATTGGCTCCGGGGGCTCATGACACTCCCGCTATCAATCGGGTAATTAAGAAAAAGAGCGACGACAGCGATAAATCACTTGAAGAGGTTCGGACCGAAATGGAGCAGGGTATCCCGGTTGGACGCTTTGGAAAACCGGAAGAGTTTGCTTCACTGGCTGCCTGGCTGCTCTCCCCCCACTCCTCTTATGTAACCGGCCAAACGATAAGTCATGACGGCGGAGCTATCAAGGGCCTTTTTGGGTGATGTCGAATGTTGAATCAAGAAGTTTTTTATTTGGATTCACAATTTTAATTCCCAATTCCTAATTTACAATTGCCATGTGGTACCAAAAACAGATCAGACTATCTCCCAAATCGAGAGGCTATCACATAATTACGGATGAGGTGCTTCGGGAAGTTCCCGAGATCAAGCAGATCAAAACAGGGGTTGCCCATATTTTTATCCAGCATACCAGTGCCAGTATCACAATCAATGAGAATGCCGACCCTTCGGTGCGCCGTGACTTTCTCACCCATTTTAAGCGAATGGTTCCGGAAGATACCTCCATGTATGAGCATACGCTGGAAGGACCTGACGACATGACTTCCCATATTAAAAGTTCACTACTGGGATCTTCGATAACAATCCCGATTACGAACGGGAAATTAAACCTGGGTACATGGCAGGGAATTTATTTGTGCGAACACCGCAACCGGGGTGGAAGCCGTAAATTGGTGGTGACCTTGCATGGAGAGTAGTTCAGATCCCCCATGCTTTCATTAGTTCAGTTCTAGTGATCCAAATGGCATATCTATGTACAGAAGAGGTAACACACAAACAAACCCATACCATCCGGATATTCACATATTCCTGATAATCATCCCGTTTATTAGCGCATTCAATTATTATCTTACCTACTCAAATATCCAACTCAATGGATTTTTACTGCTAACCTTTTCTATTGATACAGTACAAGGTTATCTGGCCTGGCTTGGAGTAAGATATTTTATCCTTTTCCTGGATAAAAAAAAGCCTTATCAAGAGGGACCACTTCAACGTATTGTTCTTCAATTGATCAGCACTTCTGCGATTGGATTGGTGATTATAAGCTTATTGACAGAACTCGTAAGCTGGCTGGCCAAAGGCGAAGCAGCACCCCTGCATTTCTATACACGAGACCTGTTTATCATTGGTATCTGGTTTTTTGTGGTAAACGGCATCTACATTGGCCTTCATTACTATCACCAATGGCGAAGATCCGAGGTTCAGCGTAAAGAAGAAAGCCGTATTAAATCAGAGGGATTCATCGTAAAACACGGCAAAAAAGATATAAAGCTGAGTTTTACGGATCTGGTGGGCTTCTATGTAGACGATAATTACGTAGTCGCATGCGATACCAGTGGCAAAAAGTACTATCTCGACCAATCGCAATCACTGAACAGCGTTGAAAAAACAGTTCCTGGTGAGCTTTTCTTCAGACTTAACCGCCAGTATATCCTCCATCGGCAATTGATCACCGGCTTTCGACGTGCTGAAAACGGGAAGATTCAAGTCTTGTTGATTGACACTAGTGCCTTTCCTCCTGAAATACCAGTAAGCCGTACAAAAGCGCCCGTATTCAAAGAATGGTTTAAACCTGATTAGGCACATCTCAACTATAAAACTGCTACACTTCAACAGAAAATAACCCTTCCAGCTTTCTGTGTGCAGATTCCTGATATATATTCCAGAAAAAACATATGCAAAATATAAAAATGAAAATTACCGTAATCGTTTTAATATTGTGTTTTTTCCGGGTGTCCCCGCTTCTTGCTCAATCCGGTTCAGGGAAAGACTACCGCAACTTCCCAATCATAGTCACAGTCCAATTTCATGGACTAGCTCTGCCCTTCCATGATATGAAATCCAATTTTTCAAATATAGGATTAGGACTGGGAACTGAAGTGAGCTTAAATGGGAACCATGACTTGGCCCAGCAATTTAGTGTGGTTTGGTATCGCAATAAAGCAATCGGAAACGGCTTGTTTTTATATACACAATCTGCCTGGAGACCAACAATTGTTTCAAATAGTTACACTGAATTAAAGGCCGGAGCAGGTTACCTGATTTCTTTTAGGCCTGTTGAATCATATAAACAGGTAAACGGCAACTGGATACCTGTTGGACGCAAAGGTAAGGGCTTGTTTGCAGTACCTGTTGGAATCTCTGCCGGCTACAACAATTACTCTTCTGACGCCTATCTTTCACCTTATGCGAGTTATCAGTTTTTAATAGTCAAAGATTATAACAACAGCATACCGCTAGTACCTGAAACACTTATACAGGTTGGTACAAGAATTCACCCAAACTATGAATAATCAATTGTGAAATATGAATATTGAATGGATAAAGTAATGAAAAAGAAAATTTTTTACAGTCTGTGTATTCTCATATTACCAATCAGCTGTTCTCCTACATATGCGCAAAAATTGCCAATCGGCCCTTGCCCTGATCAAACAACTAGCAGTATGGATTATTCTAAGGCCGAAAAGGTACAACAGGCTATGGAAAAGCTCGTCAACTCAGGAGTACCTGGTAGTGCTATCGCAGTCTATTCAAAGGAAGGCTGGTGGACAACTGCAGTGGGTTATGCAAAAATTGAAGACAAAATCCCGATGCAAATCTGTCACCTGCAGTACCTTCAAAGTATTTCAAAAACATACATGGCGGTCGCTGTTTTAAAATTATCTGAGCAGGGTAAAATCGATTTGGATAAACCAATAACCAATTATTTACCAGGTAAATACAGTCGCCATATTACAAATGCTGAAAAAATTTCGGTTAGGATGCTGCTCAACCACACATCCGGTATCCCTGAATATAATTTTTCACCAGTTTATGTAACCTACCTGTTACAGCACCCGAATCACTATTTCACGGCTGAGGATTATCTCAGCTATATCGATAATAAACCTCTTGATTTTACACCTGGGAGCAGGTATTCATATCGAAATACCAACTATGTGATTCTGGCTCTTATAACGGATGCTGTCATAGGTGATCACGCTAAATTCATTGAAGAAACAATTTTTAAACCTTTAGGTTTCGATCATACCTACTACCGCAATGATCCTGGATACTTGAATTATCGTTATTTGGTCAATGGCTATTGGGACAGATACAGTAACGGAATTGTTGAAAATGCTTCCCAGTTACAACGCAGTAATGTAGCCTCATTAATCGGTGATGATGGAATTGTGACCACGCCGGTAGAAGCTGTCAAATTCCTGAAAGGTTTAATGGAAGGAAAATTACTTGCAGATTCTACCCTGAAACAAATGCAACAGTGGGTCACCGACCACAATGGTGAACCACGATATGGATTGGGATTAGGTTATACTACCGTTCAGGATCAAGTTGCCTATGGTCATAGCGGGGCTGGAATCGGAGCGGGTAGTGAATTACGTTATTTTCCAGAGAACGATATATACATGTTTATAGGGATTAATCTGGGTACAGTGACTGAAAGTCCGTTGCATAAAGGAGCGGCGCAGGCCAGGGATAAAATTTACGAAGCAGTACTCAACTAGTGTCCGTACTACTGCACACCGGGAGCCAGACAGCAATAAGTATTTTTATGTTATAGATTGGATTCCATATCAAGATATTTTTGGACCTTGGGGAAGAAACCAATTATTGAATCAGTCGGTCTTGAGCAACCTTAGTCCATTCAACACCACAATCAGCGTACTCCCCTCGTGCCCCACGACCCCCAGTGGCAAAGGAAGCTCAAAAAGGAATACCGACAAGACAAGGACTGCTATTACCGACAGACTGAATATGATATTTTGCCAAACTACTTTTCGGGCGCGTCTTGACAGACGGATCAGGTAGGGAAGCTTCGTTAAATCATCTGCCATTAGGACAACATCTGCAGTTTCCAACGCTACATCCGTACCCACGGCCCCCATTGCTATACCCAGATGACTGCTGGCAAGAGCGGGAGCATCATTTACGCCGTCTCCCACCATGGCTACCGTCTCTTCCTCCGCAATCTTTTTGATAAGCTCTACCTTTTCTTCAGGCAACAGTTCAGCGTAATATCGATCAATATTTAACTTTGAAGCCACACTGCGGGCTACACCCTCCAGATCTCCGGTTAATATCAAAAACTTCCGGATTCCAAGGTCCCGTAATTGGTCCAGTGCATCGAGTGCCTGTTCGCGTACCTGGTCAGCAAATGCTATTATACCTGCGAGATCCCCATTGCGGGTAAGATAGACAACGGTTTTTCCCTCATCCTCCAGCTTCCTGATATTATTCAGGATTTCAGGTTTAATCTTATTAAGGGTCTCTCCGAACAATTTTTTATTTCCCACCCTCACTTTATCCGCACCCACCTGCGCAAGTACACCTTTACCGATCTCGGCCTGTACATTTTGAGCTTTTTGGAACACGACTCCACGATCTTTCGCCTCCCGAACAATGGCTGCAGCAAGGTGATGTTCAGAGTGTTCTTCAGCGGATGCAGCCAGGGCCAATATTTCAGACTCTTCAACCGGTGCCATCCCATTCGTCTTGCAACCGATAACCTCTGTAACTGCCGAATGTCCGGTCGTAAGGGTGCCGGTTTTGTCAAAAGCAATGGTACTGATTGTTGCTGCCTGTTCAAGGTAGGCTCCTCCCTTAAATAGAATTCCATTTTTGGCGGCATTGGCAATGGCAGAGAGAATACTTGCCGGCGTGCTGATAATCAAGGCACAAGGCGATGCAACGACCAGTACCGTCATCGCGCGATAAAAAGTAGGGGCAAATGGCTGGTTAAATACCATGTACGGTATAAAAATCAATCCCATCGTAAACAGTATGACACCGAGGGCATATCTGGATTCAAACTCATCCAGAAAGCGCTGAGTCTCGGCCTTTTTTGCCCGGGCTTCTTCGACCAGTCGAATGATTTTTGCCAGGGTCGTATCATCGGCCAATTTTGTTGTCTCAATTTCCAGGACCCCGTTTTCATTCATGGTAGCTGCAAATACTTCACTGCCCTCCTCCTTGGTTACCGGCGCACTTTCACCGGTTATGGCCGACTGGTTTACCGTACTGGTGCCCGACTTCACCACTCCATCTATCGGGATTCGCTCTCCAGGCTTGACAATTATGAGATCTCCAATAGACAATTCTTCAACCGGCTTGTACTCTTCGCTTCCGTCTTCAAAACGGACCAGTGCCTCATCAGGCCGTAATTTTATGAGCGACTGAATGGCTCGTCGGCTCCTTCCCATCGCATAATCCTGCAGGGTATTACTCAGGGAAAAGAGAAAAAGCAAAGTGGCTCCTTCAAGCCAGTTGTCGATAACAGCGGCGCCAGCAGCCGCCAGGATCATCAGGATGTCGACATTAATTTCAAACCGGATCAGTGCCTTTACACTTTGAACAGTACCGGCATAACCACCGGTCAGGTAAGCCGCCATATAAAAGATTCGGGCCGTGTCGTCAGAAATAAACTGAAAAAGAGAACCAAAAAAACCTACCGAAAGACTGATCGTGCATAAAACTGTCAGTACTGCCAGGAATCTCGGGCCTTTAAGATTGCCTGCCGATATATCTTCATTCTTTTTAGTCATTAAATTCCTTTTCGCACCCTCAAGAGCCGGTCAAAAATACTTCTAGAGACCGGTAATCCCAGCTCTCCGTATGTTTCTCTACTGGTATATTTTACATCTTCGATAGAATAAAATACATTTTCATCATAAGACTCGATAATCTGAACAGCATCTTTCCATCTCTTTCTTTTAAGTACCATAAAAATTATCTCTACCGGCCCCTGCCCACCTTCCGCCTCCACACGGGTCATCATGAAGCCGATTCCTGCAGCTGTTCGATCAACCCACCTGCATCCGCATTGGTAAGTACCCGGATCAATATAGTTCCTACCTTAATTCTGTTTTCAAAGGTTATCTCCAACCAAGTACCTGCGGCAAAGCCTCCGGCATAAGCTACGTAATTCGGCCAGTAATTCAAATGCTGGATAAGCTGGGCAACCATCATGATCCAGATCAGCACTTCGAGAAATCCGAGCATGGCTGCCCGGTGCTTCATACCGCATGATACGAAAATAATACGAACGGTACCCAAACTTACATCTCAGATACCAGCAAAAAAGATAATAACCGGAATCCAGTATTCGGATAATGAACTGAATAGCATTTAAAAACAAGGCTGGAGTGAGGAGTCATACATATCGAGCAAGGAATAACGATTTTCGATTTACCTCGCGTTTCAGACTTCGTAAATCACCATTCTATTGCGGAGAGGGAGGGATTCGAACCCTCGATACCCTGTTTAGGGTATACTCCCTTAGCAGGGGAGCGCTTTCGACCGCTCAGCCACCTCTCCAAGGAAGTCCCAAATATACGGGCCTAGACTTTTCATATCAATACGAAAAAAATTTAAATCTATACCATTCAGGAAGTGTCGGCCTCATCATCCAATATATATATTTGTGCCAGGTTACGGCCTTCCTGGGCGTAATCCAGCCCGTATCCCAGCACAAAACGAGGTGGTATTTCAAAACCTACATAATCGAGTGGGACATCGTGATGGGTTGTCTCTGGTTTGTGCAGGAGCGTGACTGTAGCGATGGATGCAGGATCCTTTTTGTGGAGCTTATCAGCCATGTATTTCATAGAAAGTCCGGTATCCACGATATCCTCAACCAACAGCACATGCCGGTCTTCAATATTCGCGTCAATATCCTTCAGATCGGTTACCTTCCCAGACGAAACCTTCTCATCTCCATAACTGCTCAATTTCAGGAAGTCCACCTCCGAGGGGATTGTAATATGCCGAAGCAGGTCCGACAAAAATATAAACGCGCCGTTTAGCACTCCGATGAAGATCGGTTTTTTGTCGGCATAATCCCGATTCAGCTGTTCACCAAGAGCAGCAACGCGGTCCTGGATCTCTTTTTCACTGATGAAAACTCTGAATGTGTCGCCGTTGCAAACTACTTTTTCAGGTTTATATCGCATCTGCCTGTCACCGGTTCCGTTTTATCATCAGGCATTCTGAGGTATTCTCATCACATTTGACCAACTCAGAAATACTGCCCGGGGGATTCATTTTTTCAATTGGCGGAAAGATAACCGCACAGATTCTTTCTTCAAAAGATTCCAAAACTAAAGCATTTCTTTTTTCTGAGGCACTCACTTTACGGTTTGTCAAATGATCGGAAACGTTCTGATGGCCCACCATACCAAACGGCTGAAACGCATCCCCCGCCTTCCACCGCCGCAGTGATAGTGGCCAGTTCATTTTCCCTGCATCCAGATAAAGAATCTCTTCAAAATCGGGATCATTGTATGACTGCACACTGAAACTCAATCCATTAAAGCTGAAAGATTGCTTTTTCAGTTCTTCTTTTTCCAATTCGATGAGTGTTAATGGTTCAGTCTCCTCATAGACAATCTTCAACTGGCTGCGGTCATGCAGGAGTGAATAGTTTTCTGTGAGCTGGATCGATTTGCCAGTCTGCAGGTTGGCGATGTCTTCGACCTGGTTGAGAGCACCCGTGGTTATTTCAATGCCAGGATCGCGTTTCTTCAACAGATGAAGGACCAGGGCTTTTTGCAGACGAGGACTTAACCTGTTGAAATCAGCAGAATCAATTCTATCCCGGCTATCGGCAATCTCGTCCTCAATGTAGGTGAGGGCTTCGGTAAATATCAATGCCTGCTCCGGTAGTCGAAGCACGTTCTGTTTCCAGCCAGGGAAAAATTGATCCAGCTTATCCAGCCACTCATTCCGTAATAAATTTCGTGCAAAATCAGACTCCAGGTTACTCTGGTCTGTTCGATAGGGTATGTCATTTTCATTGATATACTCCATCACTTGCTCCCGGGAGATGTCAAGTAACGGTCGAAACAAGGGCGGACTCCACACCTGCATGCCACTCCAGGATTCCAGACCCGCTCCACGAAACAGCTTTTGTAGTACTGTCTCAATCTGGTCGTCTTCGTGATGAGCAACGGCAATAGCATCAGCTTCATACTCTCCCTTGAGCTGCCGGAAAATACGATACCTGCGATCACGTGCCCATTGCTGAAAATTTTTGTCTTCTGCCCGTGAGGGATCCAGCCTTATCGAATGACAATCATAGCCCCACCCTTCTGCCATTTTTTCAACCAATTCCTGATCTCTGTCCGACTCCTCTCCCCTCTTCTGGTAATTTATATGTATCACAACCGCCTGGACTTCCAGTTGATTAAAAATGTGCAGCAGGGCCATTGAGTCGGGACCACCGCTAACCCCCACCACAAACTTTGAGGATGTTTCTCCGGAAAAGCTGGTCTGCAGATGTTTTACTACCCGATTTTCAATCGGTGATAAGGCGGATCTGTTCATAAGAGAATGTTTTCACCGATGCTTCCTGATCTATTACGGTTAATTGTCCTTTTTCATTAATACCCAACAATTTGTACTTGCCAGTGCGGTCTTTGCCATTAATCGAAATACTGATCCATTTTCCATAACCTATCATTTTTTGATTGACAGAACGCAACAGCTCAGTATCATTTTGATGCCATCGGGTATAGTAATATTCCATCAAACCCAGGTACTCAGCCAGCAATTTTTCACGATCAAAAGAGGTTCCTCGGACCAGTTTCATGGAAGTAGCTTTTGGTGTTAACTTTCCTTCAAAAGCTTCCTGATTTACATTCAATCCTATACCTACAAGCACTCTGCTTAACTTATTTCCGACAAACACCGTTTCGGTTAACAATCCGGCAACTTTTCGATTATTTACGATCACATCATTTGGCCATTTTATATAGGCTTTTTGGGAAGTTCTCTTTTCAATCAATTTTGACAAGGCGTAGGCACAAGCCATCGTCAACACGTGGAGTCGTTCTGCCCTGCCAAGCTTAAAGGCTACTGTAAAGGTAAGGTTTTGACCGGGGGTAGATTCCCAATTCCGCTCATACTGTCCGCGTCCCTTTGTTTGATTATCAGCCAAACAGACCATTCCGTGACTGATTTGATCACCAGAAATATTCTTCAGGTATGAGTTGGTGGACTCCAGCCTTTTATGGTACTCCAGCTCGTGGCCAATCCACTGGGTTTTGAGAGCATTATTAAATTTATCTACATCGAACAAAGGCGTTGTCAGTTGATTAATAAGGATTACATCATGTAACTAAAAAAGACATCGTGTATCTCCTCTAAACTTTTTACTCTTCAGCAAGTTTGCTCTTAAAAAGATCAATTTTGGTTACAGGGCTGGGATCTATACCATTAATAATGGCTAAGTAAAAGGTTGTCCAATCAGCCAGTTGAATAAGTGAAAACATACGAGTCAGCCGACTGTTTCCACGTGTATTTAATACAATAATAGAATCAGCCTGATCTTCTATCAATTCTCGTGCTATCCGCATTCGTTTTTCAATGCGGTCGCCATCCTCCCGGTCCATCAAAAACAAAATAGAGAGGCGACCGGTAAGGTGGGTGATCTGTTCCCATCCTACAATTTCTGTGTGTGTCATCTCCGGGAATTCGTTACGGTATGACAGTGTTTTCGAATTTTCATGAAACTGCGTGCACCATCGCATTCCCACGGCCTTCATAAAATTATTATTGGTGTATACCACCGGCAGTGTATCGACCAGATCATGTGCCAGCCTTAGGGCTTCATTATCGTGGAAATTACTCAACAGACTGACCTGGTTCTCAAGGATGTTTTTAGTTTCTGCAAGCGCCTCATCTCCCTCATCAAGGTATCCCAGTTTTTGGAAAAGACGAAAAAGTACAATAAAACTGTATCCCACGGCAGCCCGTGCACGGATATCACTCGGTATTTTAAAATAGTCAAAATCATCCCTTGTTGCTGTTAGCAGCAGTTCGCCTCCCGAGGTAATAGCCACCGGTCGTGCTCCTTTTTTCCGCCCCGCTTCAAGTGCCGCCAGTGTTTCTTCAGTATTACCTGAAAAGCTGGAGGCGATCAGCAGCGTATCCTCAGAGACCCAACTTGGAACTTCATATCCCTTGATAACCTCTACAGGTACCGGAGAAGAATCTTTAGTATAGGCTTGTATCAAATCGCCACCAATGGCGGAGCCCCCCATACCCACTATACAGATATTTGTGACCTCTGTGTGATTTATACTGATCTCAAGATCTGCGGTTGTTCGCACAGCTTCATGCCATTGGTTTGGGAAATCAACAAGCAGGTCCCACATCTGCTGTGTGTCAAGACCCTCTATCATAGACTTGCTCAATTCCATAGCATCAACTGCCTTTAGGGGTTCTAGAGGTTAGTCAAAATGTTGCTCACTTCCGCGGTTGTGGAAGAGGAGAGTATTTTTCGAGCCAGCTCTTCCATTTCTTCCCTGGAATGCGTTTTCAGCAGCTTCTTTACTTTGGGAATCGATACCGGTGACATACTCAAGTCGGTGATACCCATCCCCACCAAACAGAGTGCAGCTTTGGGATACGACGCAATCTCCCCGCACACCGCTATGCCGATATCTTCTTTTTCGGCGGCTACCACGCAGTCATGGATAAGCTCCATAATTGCCGGATGTACCTCTTGGTATAACTCCGATATGAGCTCATTTCCACGATCTACAGCCAACGTGTACTGGGTCAGGTCGTTGGTGCCGATACTGAAAAAGTCCACCTGTTTGGCAAAAGCTTCAGCCTGCACTGCCACGCTGGGCACTTCTACCATGATACCGATCTGAATGGATTCATCAACCGGTATTCCCTGTTGCATCAGTTGTCCCTGAATAGAAAAAATTTCCTCTTTCACTTCCAACACTTCCTCTATCACAGAAACCATCGGAACCAGTATTTTAACACGTCCCGGATACCTGCCGGCCACAGTAAGTACAGCCCTGAGCTGTTCGCGAAGCAGATCGCGTTCGTCCAACAGCATCCGAATCCCCCGCCATCCAAGGAAGGGATTATTCTCATCAGAGTTCATGCTAAAAAATTTATCGCCGCCTGCATCAAACAGACGGATGGTCACAGGGGCGGGATTCGTTTTATCGAGTACTTCAGAATAAAAATCGATCTGCTTTTCCTGGTCTTCAAAATGTTCTTTACGGATATAGATCGATTCGGTACGCAACAGCCCGATTCCATTAGCGCCATACTTCTGAACGTTGGGAAGCTCCTCTACAAATTCGATATTGGCACGCAGCTCAAATGAGGTTCCATCTTCGGTAACCGAAGGTTCGGAGATAATCCGCCGCAGCTTCTCCTCTTCCACCTGCTGATCCTTAATTTTGCTACGGTACTTCTCCAACTGCAACTCATCGGGATCAATAATGACTTTCCCTTCGTTACCATCTACAATTATTTGTGAGGAGGACTCGACCAGCTGGCAGGTTCGCTTGGTACCTACCACAGAGGGAATACCCATAGACCTGGCCAAGATACTTGCGTGGGAGGTCTGACCACCATGATCGGTAACTAAGGCACTAATATTATAATCAGAAAACTGTATGACCTCTCGCGGGCTGATATTCTCCGCAATCACGATACTGCCGGGCTCAATATCCAGCTCCATTGAATAGTTATTGGCTACCTGAATCAGCCGATCACGGACATCCTCCAGGTCAATCATGCGCTCCTGGGTAATCTTATTATTACTTTGGCTCAGCATCTGCAGATAGGAGTCAAAAACCTGCTTGATTGCATAATCAACAGAATGATTCTGCTCTTTAATATGATGTTTTACCTGCTGCTCCAATTCAGGGTCGTTTACCATCTCGATCTGAGCATCTATCACCTGCAGGGAGACATCCTCAACTTCTTTGCGTTTCAGGCGGAGCAATTCCACCTCAATCACTCTCCGGGCATCGTCAAATAACTCCAGATGTTTATTAATACTGGAAGGATCGATAGGATCTTCGTTAATAACCGGTTTGGGCTTTCGATAGATATAGCCCTTTCCTATGGCAATTCCGCTGGAAGCGGCAACTCCATTCAAAATAAATTCGCCAGAGGCTGAATTTTCTACATCAGTTTGCATTGGTCACCAGTTATTCTTCTCCAAATCCATCTTCAATCAATTCAGTTATAGCTTTGAACGCCTCCTCTTCGTCCGGACCGTCCACTTCAAGTTCCAGCTCAACACCCTTTTCAGCAGCTAGTGTCATCACACCCAAGATACTTTTCCCGTTAACACGGTAACCGTGCATATGGATAAAGAAATCCGATTCGTATTTACTTGCTATTTTAACCAGCGAGGCAGCTGGTCGGGCGTGTAATCCAGCTTCGTTAACAATCTGTACTTTTTCTCGAATCATTAAATTACTTATAATTTTTGAAAGGCCAAGATCAGAATTATTACCTAAAGTATCCATTGGGAATTAGAAGTTTAAAATGAGGAATTATAAATAATTCGAAACCATTTCAACACCGTTTACTCATTCGTATTATCAGGTTCAACTTAAAGTGGGATACGAGACAAAATCCAAGGACACTACTATAAACCCTTGTTTCTTAATTTCTAATTCACATTGTTCACTGCAAACTGTTTTCTTAAATTAGTACTCGTTTAACACACCAATAATAAAGAAACAGATAAGATGTCAGTCACCAAAGACGATGTTCAATATATTGCTCATCTTGCCCGGCTCCAGGTTACCGATGAAGAAGCAGAAGACCTAAAGGAGGATATGAACGACATTCTTGGATATATGGATGACCTTGCGGAGGTGGATACCAGCGATGTTAAACCGCTTGAGCATGTCACTGATTTGGAGTACCGATTCCGTGAAGATGAAGCCAAAGAACCAGTCGAGCACGAGGATGCTCTCAAAAATGCACCCGATGCGGATACCGATTATTTCCGGGTTCCAAGAGTTATCGAGTAAACATGAGCTCTAACAATCAATCTGTTTCTTTGAAAAACGACTTTATCTCTTCGTTACCGGACCGTAAAAAACATCTGCTGGCCCTTCTTTTTATTCTTGTTTTACCGTTTATCCTGTTCGATGATGCCTCGCTTGGGGGCAAACGGCTACTGGGACAGGATACGATACAGTGGCGGGCCGGGGCCGAATCCATTATCGACTATCGCGAAACACACGGCCAGGAACCACTCTGGGCAACCAATATGTTTTCCGGTATGCCCGCCTACGGTATCTCTGTGCAAAACTCGGTCCCACATATCGACCGTCTGATCCGTACTACAACCAGGAGTATCTATCCGGTTGCCCATTACTGGATTTTACTCGGAGGCGGCTACCTGCTTCTTTTGCTGATGGGCATGCGTCCCCTCGCTTCCCTGACCGGGGCCATCTGTATAGGATTTACCACCTATATACCAATCATACTCGGTGCAGGGCATAACACAAAATTTATCGCCTATGTTTTCATCCCCTGGATGTTCGTGGGATACTGGCTGCTGACACGCAGTGACAAAAAACTACTCAGTTTTGCGCTTTTTGCCATCGCCCTTACCCTTGAGTTCAGGGCAGGGCACCCGCAGATCACCTACTATTTTTTCTACCTGCTTGGCTTCTGGTGGCTGTATGATACCTGGCAGGCCTACCAGCGAGATGAGGTCAGCTCATGGTTGAAGACAACCGGGCTGATTGTGCTGGCGGGTATACTGGGCTTTGCCGGCAATGCCCAACAGTATTGGCGTTTCATGGAATATTCCCCGTTTAGCACGCGTGGAGGCTCCGCACTCTCAGAGGGCAGCGGCGGGCTTGCCATCGATTATGCATTCCGGTGGTCACAAGGCATTTCGGAACTGCTTACGCTGGTTATTCCCGGCATAATGGGTGGTTCCTCGGGAGAAGCATATTGGGGACCTAAAACACT
>JBEPXS010000030.1:0-15002 GCA_041641755.1 Balneolaceae bacterium | reverse complement strand
GTTCACCCTGTGTGGGAACCGGACCAGGGATACTGGTATCCAGTACAAACCTGCCTAGAATATTACCGGTTTGGGGATCGGGATTAGGTACAACTGTATTAAACCCGTTCTCGGAATTGATATCTGGCTGATCAAAGGAATCGAAGCTGCCACCATCATTTTCAACAGCAATCTTAAGCTTCGCCGCAAGTAAATTGGGGAATGCACTTTCCTGACCGTTGTTATAAAGGGCCCCATCCGTATAGCCGGCGGTAATAGAGTTGCCAATGGCCACATACTTGGAGAAGTCCGCATCACCTTGTGTAGCTGATATGGATTGGTCAGGCACAGGATTTTCTTCAAGACGTGAGTCAACCAATGAGTCTCCCTGACCTTCACAACCGGTGAACAGAATTCCTGCACAAACAATAAAAAATGATAGTCTATATAGAAATTTCATAGGAATAGTAATTTAGTTCAGAAATTGATCGAAAGTGAGTGATACGTAGTAGAGGGCACCCATACGCGGATTCCCGATAGACGTGGTGTACCGCTCATTCAGAATGTTGCTTCCGCCTATTTTCAGAATTGTATTGTAAGGGGAAAGCTTGTAGCTGATCTGCGCATCCAGCGTGCCAAATGACGGAACGATACCCTCTCCAAAAGAAGACTCCCACAGGAACGCATCCTGCCATCTGTACACTACATTAAAACCAAACTTATCGGTCACTCTCCTGTTGGAAAACTGGAGATTGTATTTCCATTCCGGTGTGTTATAACTGGCCCGGAAGCCTTGGTCAATCAGATCCTGTTGCGATATCAGATCGTTATATGAGAAATTACCACCAATCTTATATCCCTGGTCAAAAGCAAATTCGGCCCCCAGTGAAAATCCCTGGCTCTCTACGGTACCATCGGCGTTTACATCAAACCCATAGCGCTGCAGACGTCCGCCGTCAACGGTGTTGTTCAGGATATCCTGCTTGCCTGCATCCGAGTCGGGATTAAAACCGTCGACGGGATCAAAGCCGTCACTGTTATCGGTATCGGCTACTTCCACCGCCTGGGTGAAGTCTATTTCAGCGACAAAATCGTAGTATGCGCTATAGTAATATGAGGCGTCAACCATCAGACGATTCCAGAGCAATGCCTTGTAACCAATCTCAAAAGTACTTACTTCTTCGGTTTCGAGTTCATCAAACTCAGCCGGTTCCAATAAGGAAATATCGTTAGCAGCCCTGGCAGCTTCAACACTTTCTGTCATATAGACCGTATTGGTTTCAAAATTGTAGCGGTCTACCAATACCTCATTGCTGCCCACGAGGCGTCGCCGCACAACATCAAGATCAATAAACTGGGTTTGTGCTGTCGGCATTCTGAAACCACGCTGGAACGAAGCTCTGAAATTGTGATTATCGGCAACCGTATAAACAGCAGAGAAGCGAGGCGAAAGTTGTCCTTCAAAATATTCGTTCTTGTCGTATCTGGCCGAGCCCTGCAGGTCCAGTTTTTCATTGAACAGGTTTTTGGACAATTGTGCATATGCACCGAACTCGTCGATATCGAACTCTTCGCCGTTGCGTTTAAGGGCAAACAGGGTTCCTTCAGAATTGAGTGCATATTTGCGATAGCTGGCACCGGCAATTATTTCAACGACTCCGGGATCAACAATTTCTGAGAAATTATACTTTCCTTCTACATGCCAGAGATCAGACTTGTCCAGGAATTTTGCTCCTCCTTCTGAGATCGGCATATTTCGGGTTTCATTAAAAAGCTGCTGGAAACCCGAACTACCCGGTTCAACGCGAGCCTGTGCACCTGCAGATTGAGCCTGGGTGTGAGCCTCTTCAATAGTTGCTCCCTGCGTTCGGGCCTGGGCAAAAGTCTGGAAATAGGCCGGCACGTACGTGTCTAAATTAATTTGTGTAGCTACGGTATTTGCTGCGTAGGTGTCTCCGGCATCCTCTTGGGTGGTATAAGCCCGAAGAAAGAAGTTGGGATTACGCAACTCCAATTTTCCGGTCCAAATGCTAAAATCATCCAGTACAAATCTGTCGTTTGCAGTGTAGACCGTACTACCGAATCCTATATTATATTGGCCCAGTGCTTCCAGGTCGTCATTAATGCGGTAGTGCAGTGCAGCATTGAGTTTTAGGCTTTCGGTAGTGTTATCCACAAAAGAAACTTCTTTATATCCCAGGGGAGAGAATGCACCGGCTTCTCCATCCGGTAGTAGAGAGCGAATGGCAGCGATATCTGAATTACCAGCCGCAATTTGAGCATCTGCAATGGAACCGATGGTGAGTACATCATCACCATATACATTTACACCATTATACACTCTGTTATCACCTCTTGAGGTAGCGCCACGGGCCAGGACACCAAAAGATCTGGGTCCCTGGTCACGATAGTCAACACCTATAAAATCTTGTGCTTTCAGAAATGAGGCGTTAACCTTGAAAGCTATTTTGTTATTAAAATCCTTGGCGAATCGCAGCATATACTGCTGATAAAGAGAACGGTCGTGATCTTCTTCGCTAATATGGTTAACACCCTGTTTTACTTTAACACTGAGTCCCGGATAGTCAAAAGGACTTTTGCTGTTGAGTAGCAGGATACCGTTCAGGGCGTTGGGGCCGTATAGAGCAGAGGCTACACCCGGGATTAGTTCAGCACTTTCAAGATCTAGCTCGGAAATACCCACAACGTTACCTACCGGGAAGTTTAATCCAGGGGCCTGGTTATCAATTCCGTCGATAAGCTGTACAAACCGAGTGTTCCCATTCGCCCCGAATCCACGGGTGTTTACAGATTTGAAGGTCAAACTCTGCGTGCTAAAATCGACTCCTTTCATATTTGCCAAGGCATCATAAAAAGTAGGGGATGCGGTCTGCTGAATAGACAGTATATCCATCTTTTCAATTGATACCGGTGCTTCCAGGATACTTTCTTCCACCCTCGAGGCAGAGACGACAACATCGCTGCCAATCAGGGTTTCCTGTTCCATCTCAATGGTTAACCCGGTCTGT
Organism: Balneolaceae bacterium; assembly: GCA_041641755.1. GTDB lineage: Bacteria > Bacteroidota > Rhodothermia > Balneolales > Balneolaceae > JAMQKA01. The sequence continues at coordinate 11,994 of JBEPXS010000030.1, read as the reverse complement.
TCGTTTTCGGTGATATCGATTTCCTGCGTTTGGAAGCCCACGCTGGAGAACACAAGTATAAAGGGGGGATCTTGTGATACGGTAAGCTCAAATCGCCCGTCGGTGGCGGTAGAGGTACCAATTACTTTTCCTTTCACCTTTACATTTACCCCCGGCAAGGGATCTCCGGTTTCAGCTTCAACTACAATACCAGAAATTTTTGTGTCCAGACGCGAGTCCAGATCGGTTGCATATAATTGAAGGTTGCCGATTAAAAATAAAATTAGAAATAGGGCGGTAGAGGTTCGTATAGATTGTGTAATCATACCCATTCCCCTTGTTGTTTATTGTTCAATGATATTTTTAGAGGGAAGCCTTAGGTGAGACCTCCCTTCTTATGACTACTAGCTGGTTTAGTATGTCCCTGACTAATTTATATATATTCGTTTTTTAGGATTTTAACAACCTTCAATTTGTTAGATAAACTGTGAAGCAGGTCTCCAGGTTACAGAAATTAGAATTAGGAGAACACCCAGTACCCACCATATAGAATAAAATCAAGGGGTTATCATAAAAATGATAAAACGAGCTATAGTCGTTTTTCATCCTTTATTTGGATCATTACCCCTTGGCTTGAAGGCCTGAATGCCCGTTAACTCACGACCAAGGATAAGTCCGTGAATATCATAGGTACCTTCATAAGTATTAACCGATTCGAGATTCATCATATGGTGTATCACACGATACTCTCCGGTAATGCCATTTGCACCATGCATGTCGCGGGCGGTACGTGCTATGTCCAGTGCTTTTTGACAGTTGTTGCGTTTTGCAAGAGAGGTCATAACGTGGTGATCGCGTCCCTCATCTTTGAGTTTGCCCAGCCGCCAGGCCAATAGTTGCATTTGCGTAATGTTAGTGAGCATATCAGCCAGCTTGGTTTGCGGAATTTGATTGGCACCGATGGGATAACCAAACTGGGTGCGTTCCATCACATACTGGCGGGCTTTTTGATAGCAGAACTCAGCAGCTCCAACAGCTCCCCAAACAATGCCATAACGGGCACTATTCAGACAGGTAAACGGTCCTTTTAAGCCCTCGATATCAGGGAAGGTGTTTTCATCCGGAACAAAAACATCTTCAAAGATAAGTTCCCCGGTCTCGGAGGCACGTAGAGACATTTTGTATTTTGTGGCTGGTGCACTAAAACCGTCCATCCCTTTTTCCACCAGAAATCCCCGTATAGTTCCATCATCATTTTTATCCTCTTTAGCCTTGGCCCAAACCACAGCCACATCGGCGATGGGGGAATTGGTGATCCACATTTTGGCACCATTTAGTATCCAGCCACCATCAGTCTTAACGGCCGTGGTGCTCATGGAGCCGGGATCGGAACCGTGGTCGGGCTCAGTCAACCCAAAGCAGCCGATCAACTCACCTGTGGCCAGTTTGGGCAGGAAACGTTCCTTCTGGTCGGAGGTACCGAATCTCGAGATCGGGTACATCACGAGGGAGGATTGTACGGACATGAAGGAGCGGTATCCCGAATCAACCCGTTCCACCTCGCGGGCTATTAAGCCATAAGCGGTTTGGCTGGCTCCCGATCCTCCGTATTCAGGATCAATATAAGCTCCCAGCAACCCCAGCTCTCCCATCTCTTTGGCGATATCAGGGTCAAAATATTCCTCTTGGTTACCCTTCAGGGCGCGCGGTTCCAGTTTACTCTGCGCATAATCACGAGCCGTCTCCATAATCATGCGGTCTTCTTCGTTCAATTCGGATTCAAACTGGAGTGCGTCGTCTGGATTGAAGCTATTTGTTGCCATATCGTTTGTTAAAGGTTGAAAGTTCAATGTTTCAGATTACTTAACTTTTTTGAATACGGGTAACTTTAAACCTGCAACATCAAACCTTCAACTTAAATTAGGTTTAGAATTCTTTTTTGAGTTCCCGGGCGATGATTTTGCGTTGAATCTCCGAAGTACCTTCCCCAATTGTCATTAGTTTGGCATCCCGCAGAAATCGCTCTACGTGATATTCTTTGATGTAGCCGTAACCTCCGTGAATTTGGACCGCTTCATCCGCTGCCCGTACAGCCAGTTCCGAAGCAAACAGTTTTGCCATCGATACCTGTTTTGTGAACGGCTTGCCTTGATCCTTCAACCAAGCTGCACGTAAAACCATCAGGCGGGCCGCGTCGATCTCGGTGGCCATGTCAGCCAGTTTCTGTTCGATCGCCTGGAAATCACCGATAGGAGTATCAAATTGTTTGCGTTCTCTGGAATATTTCATTGACTCTTCAAATGCCCCGCGTGCAATACCGACTGAAAGGGCACCAATACCGATTCGGCCGCCGTCTAATACTTTCATCGTATCCATAAATCCGTTGTTGAGTTTCCCCAGTAAGTTATCTGCCGGCACTTCCACATCCTCAAAATGAACTTCGGTGGTATCGGAGGAGTTCATGCCCAGCTTTTCCATCTTTTTGCCCGGCGTTACGCCCTTCCATTCCCGTTCAACAACAAAGGCACTAATTCCTTTGGTTCCTTCCCCTTGTTCTGTTTTAGCCAGCACAACATAAATGTCACCAACCGATCCTTGAGTGATAAATATTTTGGAGCCGTTCAGTACCCATTTGTCACCCTTTTTTACAGCTGTGGTTTTCATCCCGGAAGCATCACTGCCCGAGCCGGGTTCTGTAAGACACCAGGCGCCCAGTTTTTCTCCACTTGCCAGCGGCGTCAGGTATTGTTCCTTCTGCTTGTGGGATCCCGCCAGTGCAATATGTCCCGAAGCCAGGGAGGTATGCGAGGCCACTGTCAGGGCAAGAGAGGCGTCCCATCGGGCGATTTCTTCAATAGCAAGACAGTAACTTACCATGCTGACTTCACCACCCCCATACTCCTCGGGATGAATCATACCCATAAATCCATGGTCGGTCAGTTTTTGAATGAGGTTATGAGGAAATTTCTTTGCGGCATCGCGTTTTTTAACATTCGGCGCAATATGGCGATTTGCGAAATCTCGCATACTCTCTTTGATAAGTTGTTGATCCTCAGATAATTCGAAACACAATGTTGAGATATTGTTAGGGGATTTTGTACTCATGGTGTTTTTGTTTGATGCATTATTCGGAAGTTTAGCCGACCTTTTATAAATCGATTAGGTAGTATAAAACGGCTTTACTATTCAGGAGATTTCATTAAAAACTGTCGAATATAATTTTCATTAATTATCGGGAACAAATATTAAATAAGAGCATATGCAAACATGTAACTAGTTGATAAGCCGACACAAAATCGGCTATTACCAACAAAATAATAATTAATCAAAAGAGGACATTATGTTTAATAAAAAAATAAATCTGTATGCAACCTTAGCACTTTTCATTGGACTCTTGTTTACAACCACAGCCGCTGTTGCCCAGTCTCAAGGGCAGCAAGGTCAAGGACAAGCAGCAACGATTACCGGTCAGGTAATTGATGCTGGGACTCAGCAAGCAGCTTCAGGAGTTGAGCTAAAGATAAAAGGAACAGAACAAACAGCTCAAACCGATGAAAAAGGCCAATTCAGTTTTTCAGGATTGGAGCCAGGAACGTATACAATTACGGCTTCCCCTGAAGGTTACGAAAAGGTTTCCAAAGAAGTTGAACTTGCTTCTTCCGGCAAAAAAGTTGTCATTCAGTTGAAACCCAGCGGTTCAGGTTCTCAATAAATGATAATTAAGTAAAGACTTCAGGCCATCCTGATTGAGAGATCGGGATGGCTTTTTTTTATTGCATACTGTGTATTTCGTATTATCATGTTCACAAAAAGTAATTTGCAATCCGGGCAGACTATAAGGGTAACTCCATGAACTCGATTTCAAACCGAAAATTAACTCTCCTCAGGAAATTACAGAAGAAGAAGTACAGGGAGAAAGAACAACGGTTTTTGGTTGAGGGAGAGCGGGCTGTGGAGCAGGTTATCGATAACGGGGTGGTAGAGGTTGAGAATCTGTTTTTTGATAAGAGCCAACAATTGTGGAATAGCTCATTCTGGAGCGAAAAAGCTGAATGGTTCTCATCTGCACTGGTTGATACAGACTCATTTTCTGAGGTTACAGATACCGACAATCCCCAGGGAATACTGGCGCTGTGTCGAATTCCACAAGAGGCCGACCTGCAGAATTTTGCGGAAAAAGAGGGTATTCTGGTTGCCACAGATCGTATCCAGGACCCTGGCAATCTGGGTACCATGGTGCGAACGGCTGCCTGGTTTGGCGCAAGCGGTCTCTTGCTGGGTAAGGGAACTGTAGATCTGTTCAATCCCAAAGTAGTTCGCAGTACTGCAGGTACAACCGGCACGCTTCCTTTTGTAAATGTGGATCTGAAAAGTACACTATCTTTGTTTGAAGAGTCCGGTTGGCAGGTGCTGATGCTGGATTCCTCTAAAAATGCAGAAAATATAAGAACAGTCGATTCATTGGCCAAAATAATTTTGGTAATCGGCAATGAGGCCAACGGAATAGCTCCGGCACTGTTAAAAAATCCGGTCCGAAGAAAGATTGAGATTCCAACTCCCGCGAAACAACAACAGGTCGAAAGTCTGAATGCCTCGATAGCTCTGTCAATAGCATTGTATGCATTGACAGGATAATGACTGAATTGGATAATTTGGGACGGTTACAGATTGAATGCGGATAATGCTATTTTGGGATTCTATCCAGTTCAGCTAACAAAAATGAGTACTTCTTATTTCTGACTTCTTACCTCTGTTCAGTACATAATTTTTGTTAAAACCTCTCTCATAATTGCTTCTGATCTTTGGTTTGGCTATAGTTCTTATTAGACTAGTTCAGCAATCATCTGCGACGTTCCTTCTAAATTAAATATCTGCATCTATGTCTGGAGCTAATAAGGGGGACAAGATTTTTGTTCTCGACACTTCCGTACTGTTATATGACAATGACGCCGTAAAAAATTTTCAGCAAAATGATATCGCTATTCCCATCACGGTACTTGAGGAGATTGACACGTTTAAAAAAGGCAATGATGTTATTAATCTTCATGCACGGGAATTTATTCGTTATCTGGACAAAATTTCTGATAAAAACATGCTGCAGGAGTGGATCTCCCTCAACGGGCAGTCGCACGGTAAGCTGCGGGTATTGAATAATGAAAACAGTGAGGTGGATGCCTCTGAGGTATTTGGCAATAAAAAGAACGACCATCGCATCCTCAATTCCACGTTAAAGTTGATGGAAGATGAGCCTGACAAGAAGGTGGTTCTCATTTCAAAGGATATCAATCTCCGAATTAAAGCCAGAGCTCTTAACATTGAGGCTCAGGATTATGAAACTGTGCGTGTAAAGGATATTGATCATCTTTATAAAGGAAAGACAGAGATAAAGTATAACGATGCGGATCTGATCAACAAGTTTTATGACAAAGGGAAACTGGATCCCAAAGAGATAAGTGAGGACAAACCAATAAGCAACCACTTCTATATCTTTAAAAATCACTCCAGTTCAGCGCTTGGATTCTATAACGCCCGTAGCGATCAGATTGAGCCCGTCCATAAGATGACGGCTTACGGGGTGAAACCACGTAATGCTGAGCAAACATTTGCACTCCGGGCCATTATGGATCCGGAAATTTTGCTTACGACCATTACCGGCGCTGCCGGCACGGGAAAAACGTTGTTGGCCCTGGCGGGAGCAATTGAACAGCGAAGAGAGTTTAAACAGATCTATATGGCGCGGCCGATTGTGCCACTGAGCAACAAGGATATCGGGTATCTGCCGGGCGATATCAAATCAAAGATCGATCCTTATATGCAGCCGCTGTGGGATAACCTGAACTTCATTAAAAACCAGTTCCCTGAGAACAGCAAGCAGTACAACCGGATCGAGGATATGGTCAAGACTGAAAAGCTCCGTATTGTTCCCCTGGCCTATATCCGGGGACGCAGCCTGTCGAATGTGATTTTTATTGTTGATGAGGCTCAAAATCTTACTCCGCATGAAGTGAAGACAATTATTACAAGGGCCGGAGAAAACACCAAGATTATTTTTACCGGTGATATTTATCAGATCGATACGCCCTACCTTGATACCCAGAGCAATGGACTTTCGTTCCTGGTGGACCGTATGCATGATAACGAGATGTATGCTCACATCAACATGGAGAAAGGGGAACGTTCTGAACTGGCCAATCTGGCAAGTAAGTTATTATAGCGTTTAAATACTGAATCCTGAATGCCATACCTGCATATCAGGCATCAGAAATCGATTGAGCTGCAATCCATCCCGTTGTCCAGGCTGACTGGAAATTGTACCCACCTGTTATGGCGTCTATATCTAGAACTTCTCCCGCACAATAAAGGCCGGGACATTTTTCGCTTTCCATCGTCCCAAAATCGATCTCTCTTAGTGGAATACCGCCGCAGGTAACAAACTCCTCTTTGTAGGTTGTTTTGCCCTGGATCTCATATGAACCATTCACAAGTTCTTGTGAAAGTTCATGAACCTGCTGGTTAGAAAGTTCCGCCCAGTTTGTATCCCTATCGATTTTTGCCAGTCGTATAAAACGCTCCCAAAGACGTTTGGGAATGGGAAATATGTCCTGTTTGGAAACAGTTTTTCGGGCATTTTGTTTACGGAGGTTTTTTAGTTCGGAACGAACCTCTGGCTGTTTCTTCGGGTACAGCCAGTTTACCTGGGCAGTAAACCGGTACTCCTGTTCATTCAGATAGCGGGCTGCCCAAGCAGAAACTTTCAGGACCGCTGGTCCGCTAAGTCCCCAGTGGGTAATTAACACCGGACCAGTTTGTGAATATGGGCTGTCCTTAATACTTACAGAGACCGATGAAACGGAAATGCCCGCCAAATCACTGAAAATTTTATTTCTGAAATTGAATGTAAACAGGGATGGGACCGGCGGTTCTAAAGTATGACCTAACTCTTCCAGCCATTGATAGGCCGATCGCCGATTACTGCCACCGGTTGCAATTAATACAACGTCATAGGTTTTCAGACGAGAGTTGTAGAACGTAAGCTTAAAGCCTTTTTTGTCCAGTGGCTGTACATGATCTACTTTTGCTTTAGTTTGTATTCGTACATTCTGTTTCCGGGCTTCTTTAGTCAGGCAGTCGATGATCGTTGCGGAATCATCTGTCACAGGAAACATCCGGCCATCCTCTTCGGTTTTCAGTTCAACGCCTCGTTCTTCGAACCATCGGACCGTATCCTCAGCATCAAACCGTTCGAATGCCCAGCGGAGCTCTCGTTCACCCCGTGGATAAGCCCTGGAGAGCAGTTCCGGATCAAAACAGTGATGGGTCACATTACAACGTCCGCCACCCGATATTCTGACCTTGGAAAGTACCTCTCTACTCCGTTCATAAATTGTGACTTCCAAATTGGAATTGAGCCGTGCGGCGTTAACAGCCGCAAAGAAACCAGCAGCACCACCGCCTACTACTGCAATGGTGGGGGAATTAGGATCTTCTGCCATAAAGGTGAACTTATTCAGGGGAGAGATACAATTTCTACATCTTCAATACGGTGGCCGAGGAAACGTTCAGCCAGCTCGTGAAAACGTTGGGGACGATCGCTTACATAACACTCAAATCGTCCACTATTTTCTTTGTTCAAAAGGTCGAGGTTGTCGAGTTCCTTCCAAGCCATTTCTGCAATAGAAAGGGCTGAGTCCACAATTTTAATTTTCGGATCGTGTAATACCTGTTGAATAGATTTCTTAAAGAGGGGATAGTGGGTGCATCCGAGGATCAGGCTGTCAATATCGCTTCCTTCAAATTTTTGCAGATAAGTTTTGAGCGTCTTCTCAGCAATTTCATTGTCTGTCCATCCCTCTTCAGCCAACGGTACCAGCAGGGGACAGGCTGCTGAAGTGATGGTAATCCCTCCGTTATACTCCCGGATGGCGGTTTCGTAAGCCCCCGAACCTACTGTAGCCAACGTGCCAATCACACCAATGTGGTGATGTTTAAATTGCATGGCGGCACGGGTTCCTGCAGTTATTACATCCAGTACCGGGATATTACCCGCTGCTTTCTGTACTTCTTTCTTGGCAGAGGCCGATACCGTATTGCAGGCGATGAGTATCATCTTGACCTTCCGTTCTAACAGGAAATTGGTAATCTGGAGCGCGTAATTGCGCACGGTTTCTTCGGACTTTATGCCATACGGCACCCGTGCTGTATCTCCGAAATAGATGATATTTTCGTTTGGGAGTGCTTCTCTCACCGCTTTAACAACAGTGAGACCACCGATCCCGGAATCAAAAATACCGATAGGTGCAGTTTTTTTGCTCATGCATATTGTTTTGTAACTATAATTCTGAGAAGGAGCAAGGTATTGAACAAAGGAATATTGAACAAGCATTTATCAAAGTCGAACAGACAACAGGGTACAGTTAAAAGACTCGGTCTTCCCGTCAGTTATTCGCTTCAATATCTACATCTGCCGGGCCAGTACTACAGTTTCTTTAAATGTACGGTCACTGCCATTATTACTATTATAAGCTTCAAACAGCACGATATAAATCCCAATCCGGTTCCGATTCCCCTCATCTGTTTTACCGTCCCACTGCAATGAGCCTTTGAAACCCGCTTGATCTCCGTCTGCGAGCTCACGTACCAAGCGGCCATATCGATCAAAAATGCGGACTTTTAAAAGGTAGTCCGGTTGATCCAGTTTGTAGTTGATGAATAGCTGGTCGTCTCGTCCGTCCTCATCTGGAGAAAAGGGATTGGGACTAAAGCTTATACCCATCTTTTTAGGTTGATCAGTCGGGACCTGGTAGATAGAATTCTCAGCACCGGGTGTGCCGCCTTTTTCAGTGATACTGGAACCCCAGTTGGAGCGTTCGTTGCTTGGCCCGGTGGGATTTATTCGTTCAAGTGCAACACCCCGTGTATCCATAAGATTGGGGTTTTGCCAGCTCGCATCATAATGAACCGAGTCAATAGTGGTTCCTGTACTATCGGTAAGATAGATGGCATCACCACTGGAAGCCAGACTTAGGGTTCCGCGATTGATACGTGCGGTATTTGATGAATGTAGTTCATCCAGTTCAAAGAACGTGGCGGTCCGGCTGTTTGAGAATTCCCTGGATTCTTCTTCTGCGTGTATAAGCATATAACCGTTGGCGGGCAGATATTTTGAGGTAGAACTGACGGGTGTGAGCAAGCTGACCTGCTCGTCCTCATCGGGGGCATCATGCAGACTGAAGCCCTCCAGGGAGATAGCATAATCACGGACGTTTTTCAGTTCCAAATACTCAGCTTGGTTGGGACGGTTATCATCAGAATCGTTCAATGGATTGTACATGATCTCATTAATCACCACGCTACCGGGTTCCATCGGTTCAGCAACGGCAATCGAGGTGGCAGAGGTCCTGTTTCCTTTAACATCCTCAAGATTTTGAATCGTGATAATATTGTGGGCTTTGGACTTTGCTGTTTTCTTGGATGGTCTTCGTAAAAGAATCTGGTTTCCGCTGGTTGAGTCAAAACTTTCAACCTGCAGGTCAACCCCCTCAAGGGAAAAGGAGAGATTGTCTGTCAGTCGGATGAACTCATTGAATTTCACTTCAATAAGATTGTCAGTCCACCAGGCAGCAAAAATAATCTCAGGCGGCGTCTTGTCAGGAGTGAAATTATTATTTTTATCGCCGGCACTGGTCCCTTCCTGCGCCTTGCTGGTAGTCCAGTTCGCCGGATCGTTTGAGGCTGCTTCGGGATCTTTGCGTTCCATCGATATTCCATCACTTCCGCCCCAGCTTGCAGAGTAGTAGAGCGAATCGATCGTGATCTGCTCTTGAGATCGAATGTAAAGTGCGTCCTCTCTGTCATTCAAAGAAGGAAAATCGGGTAAATACAAACTGTTACTTTTTTGTGATGCCAGTTCTTTACTATCTGTTATAATTAGATATTCGCCGGGTTCTAGTTGAATGCCATCAGGTATATTGACGAGATCGGTACCGTCACCCAGCTTCCATCCTGTGAGGTCAAAATTGTTTGAACCCGGATTATACAGCTCCACAAATTCCGGGGAAGTAGCATCAAAGCGCTTGTATAGTATTTCATTAATAACAACATCTCCGGGCTGGGCAGAGGTAAAAAGGAGATATTCCCGGGTCAGAGTAATCGACTCCATCGTATTGCCAAAAATATCCTGAATGTTACTGACTGTAACTTCATACGTGGTGCCAGAGGACAGCTGTTCCGCCAAAAATAGAGTTACCGTATCTTGTAATACGGAGATCAGTTGTATCCCTGTGGATGGACTAATGGTGTAATTTCTAACCTGAACTGCTGTTCGGCTTTTAATCTTTTCAGAGAAGATTAGCTGTATTGCAGATTTATCAATTATGGAAAGACTAACAATCTCGGGAGCAGTTTGATCCGGTTGAACTGTATTAGTTCTTCCGGGACTGCCAGTGTCATTTGGTGCTTCTCCCCAGTTCTCCCGGTGAACAGCTGAAATAGAAATTGATCTTCGTTCAAGTGATACTTCATTCCCATCCCAGGTGGCATCATAACGCAGTGAATCGAGCACAGTACCCTGGCTATCCTTTAAAACAATGTCATCACCACTGTTATTCAGAGAGGGAAAACGATTGCCCAATGTAAGTAGATTGAGTTCAGGAAATGTTTGTGACAGTGTACTGTCGGGAGCAATAACCACGAACGAGTCTGGCGGAAGCATGAATTGATTGTCTGCCAAATTTCTGCGGTTGCCGGTATTATCATTTACAGTCCAGTTTTGAAGATCGAATGACTTTTCTGTCGGATTGTAGAGCTCAATAAATTCTGTGCTTCCCTCAACCGGTTCGAATAGAAATTCATTAATAAAAATTTCACCTGAATCGGGCTCGGAAATTTCATAAAAAGTAAAGTTTGTACCAAGTGTACTGCTTCGATTGCCAAAAACATCTTCAATTCCGGTAGCAGAGAGAGTGTACGAAACCGCGTTTTGGAGCTCAATATTTAGACTAATTTCTACCGTATCAGGGAGAGTAAATTGAGCGTTGTTAATACCGATTCCTCCGCTCATCGAGAAGTTGTCAATATTGCTCGCTGAACTATTTATCACTCGCTCGTCGAAAATAAGGGTAAGGGTCCGGCTATCCGAAATTTTCAACGATGATATTCTGGGAGGCGTTTCATCCTTACCAATAAGATTGATACGGCCGGGCGTCGCGCCATTGCTGACCGGCGAATTTCCCCAGTTTTCAGGGTAGATACTGCCGACTGCAGTAGTTCTGCGTTCCAGAGCGTGGTTATTACCGCCCCACATACCGGTAAAGCTGAGCGAATCAAGAAGGATACCATCCGATCGGCGAAGCACCAGATCGTCTCCACTGTTATTTAGTGAAGGGAATCTATTGCCCATCACCACAAGATTTACATCCCCAAATGTGTTGAGTAATGAACTATCCGGTGCTACGACAACTAATGAATCGGGTGGTAACACAAAGCTGGAGGAAGTGATGGTTCTTCGGGTACCGGTATTGTCATTGATGGACCAGTTTTGCAGATCAAATGATTGTTGAGTTGGATTATAGAGTTCGACAAATTCAGTCAGTCCCTCCGGTGGATCATAGACAAATTCATTTATGAATACTGATCCGGAATCTGCCTCGGAAATTTCGTAGAAAGTGAAGGGAATATTCTGAGAGGTTGAGCTGTTCCCAAACAGGTCCAGTAGGCCGTCTATAGTGAGAATATAACTGGTTGTGTTCTGCAAAGCCTGTTGAAACTGCAGGTTCACAGTATCGGGCGGGGAGAAATTTATAGTTGAAATTGGAAGTTCTTCCGAGAGTTGATAGTTGTCGACAGAAGTTGCAGATGAAGAGACTAATCGTTCACTAAAGATAAGTCTCATTTCGGTGGAAGAGAGTATTTTGTAATCCTGAAGTTCCGGGGGAGTCACATCGGCGGGAATACTATTGAAGAACCCAGGGGATCCTGTATTCTGTGGAGCCTCTCCCCAGTTTTCTGTGTAAATGG
>JBEPXS010000029.1:0-15101 GCA_041641755.1 Balneolaceae bacterium | reverse complement strand
CTTCATTTATAAAAGAATGATGGCAGGGTTTGTCCACAGACATTAAGATGTTTGAATGGAATGAAACATTTTTAAAGTGGAACCTGTTGATAATTCAGTTATCTGGTATCAAACTCATTAATACAAGTATGAAAATGTGACTTAGATTTTTTCAAGAAAAGATAGTATATTATAGAGATTTGTTGATTTGTCAGTCAATACAACATAACCCAAGGGAACACGTTGAAGTACGTGAGTACAAAACAGGCAATGAAATTAAAGTATCTCGTCATCGTTCCCGTACCAGCATTTCTTCGTTGAAATCATCACAAATGTTAATTCCAATTTAACCCAGCAAATACCGTGGCAAGAAGTTCAGGAATTTCTACCCGAGAGTCAGAGTCGTTAGATCGTTATCTACAGGAAATCGGAAAAGAAAAACTTATAACCCCCGAGGATGAAGTAAGACTTGCAAAAGAGATCCAAAAAGGTAGCCAGAAAGCACTTGAGGAGCTTACTAAAGCTAACCTGAGATTTGTGGTTTCGGTAGCTAAACAGTACCAGAACCAGGGACTTTCACTGGGTGATCTCATTAACGAAGGAAACCTGGGACTGATCAAAGCGGCAAAACGATTTGATGAAACCCGTGGTTTTAAGTTTATTTCATATGCTGTTTGGTGGATTCGGCAGTCAATTTTGCAGGCTCTGGCTGAGCAGAGTCGGATTGTACGCCTACCACTTAACCGTGTTGGTGCCCTGAATAAGATTGGTAAAGAACTGTCCAAACTTGAGCAGGAGTATGAACGCGTGCCGTCAGCTGCCGAACTGGCTGAAAGTCTGGATATGACGGTTTCGGAAGTAGCGGATACCCTTAAGATATCTGGACGCCATCTGTCGGTAGATGCACCGTTTGCACAGGGCGAAGATAACCGGTTGCTGGATGTACTGGAAAATGAAGAAACGCCGGATCCTGACAACGACTTGATGGGAGAGTCGCTCAAGGTTGAAATTGAGCGGGCACTTTCCAAGTTAACCAACCGTGAAGCCGAGGTGATACGTCTCTATTTTGGTATCGGACGCGAACATTCGCTCACACTTGAAGAGATCGGCGAACGATTTGACTTGACACGTGAGCGGGTCCGTCAAATTAAAGAGAAAGCACTTCGAAAACTGCGCCACCACAACAGAAGTGCTGCTCTAAGAGCATATCTTGGTTAATTAACCAGAACATTTTGCAATTTATTAAGCTCCGGCCATATGGTCGGAGCTTTTTTATTTTAAGGTTGTATAACGTTTCTGCGGCTGTTACGTTACTAAAAGTTATGAAACAGTTAATCTTTACATCTGTTCTACTGTTAGCCTTCGGTTTCGTGGCAGAGGCACAGGTGCTGCCATTTCGGTCATATTCCATTGAAAACGGGCTCAGTGAGTCTGTTGTGAACGATATGATGCAGGACAGCGATGGCTACATCTGGATCGCCACAGGATATGGACTCAATCGTTTTGATGGAATAAATTTCAGGAACTACTACGAAGAGGACGGGCTGAACGATAACAAGATCCAATCGCTGTACGAGGACAGTCAGGGAAATATATGGATTGGCACAGAGTCGGGGATTAACATTATTAAGAAAGACAGTATACAGTCCGTTTCTGGACTCGATGCGTTAAACTCCAGCAGCGTATTGGAAATATTTGAGGATGACAACGGGCATTTCTGGTTCGCTACCGATGGCGACGGAGTTTGGCACCAGGATCAATCAGGTGATCTTATTCAGTATACCACTGTTCATGGACTGGTGGGAGATCGAGTCAGGGATATCATTGAAGATGAGAACGGGACTATTTGGTTCGGCACCCGTGAGGGCCTCACCAGCCTTAAGGGCGGGAATTTACGAAGTTATACTCCTAAACAGGGCTTGGCCGATGAAAAAGTCCGGGACCTTGAACCGGATCCGAACGGCGGATTTTGGATTGCAACTAGGGGAGGGCTCAGTCATTATCAAAATGGGGTATTTAAAAATTATACTGATAGTGATGGATTGGTTAACAATCGTATTCGCTCGATTTCCTATAACGGAGTTGGTGGATTATGGCTGGGTACAGAGGAGGGAGCTAGTTTTTTCGACGGTGAAGTATTCACTAACTATACCACAGAACATGGTTTGTCAAACAATATTATCTATTCCACACTGTTCGATCGCGAACATAATATCTGGTTCGGGACGTTTGGCGGAGGTGTTAATCTTTTTATGGGAAATAGTTTTAAGAATTTTACTATTGAAGAAGGATTGCCAAACAATGTTATTACTTCTATTACCGGAGATTCACAAGATAATTATTGGATTACCACCTATGGCGGCGGAATAGTCCGGTACAATGATTCCGGTTTTGAATTATTTAATGAAAGTGACGGCTTGGTTGATAACAAGGTGTATACGTCTATGGTAGATAGCCGGGGAAGATTATTTATCGGTACCCGCTGGGGACTGAGTATCTATGATGGTGAATCCTTCTATAATTTTGATGAAACTGAACTACCGTATCGCAAAATACGGTCTATTGAAGAACGGAGCACCGGTGAGGAATACTGGATGGCTACTTATGGTGAAGGGGTCTTAAAGTATAAAGACGGAAGTTTTGAGCTTTTTTCAGAGGAGGATGGATTAGCTAATAACACCGTTTTAACCGTTGAAGAGGATGATGAAGGGAATCTTTGGTTTGCTACCTATGGAGGCGTGAGCCGCTATAGCAATGGCAAATTTACGAATTATACAATACAGGATGGCCTTCCGAATAACGGGGTAATCCATATTTTGGAGGATCGGACGGGAACATTGTGGGTAACTACCTTTGGAGGGATTGCCAGGTTTCAGGATGGTTCCTTTGAGGCGATCACCACTCAGGATGGGTTACCGGATGAAGTCTGTTATTTTATAATAGAGGGTCAGGATGGTATTAAATGGATCGGTACAAATAAAGGGGTAGTGCGCTTCGATTATCCTCTGTACAGATCCGGATCGGGGAATAAGTCTTCTGCATTTAAGCTGATCTCACAAGATCAGGGATTGGTAGCTAATGAGATGAATGCTGGGGCTGGTTTCGCAGATTCAAACGGAGATCTTTGGTTTGGAACGGTGGGAGGGGTAACCCGCTATAATCCCAGTTCTACTCCCATTCGAGATATTCCACCTAAAATTCATATTGATGATATCCGCGTTGCAGGAGAATCTGTTAGTCAGCGCAAAAACCTTCAGATCGATAGTGATAATCGTAATATAGCCATCGATTTTATCGGTATTAGCTTTACGGCACCGGAACAGGTGGTATATGAATACAGGTTGCGTGGATCGAATGAAGAGTGGCAGCGAACCTCACAGCGCGTTGCCCGGTATTCAGCTCTTCTACCGGGCGAATACACGTTCCAGGTTCGCGCGCAGAGCAGCAATGGGGTATGGAGTACAGAGACGGCAGCCGTAGATTTCCAGGTATTGGCTCCTTTTTGGATGCGTTGGTGGTTTATCGTGCTATTGGTAGTAGCAGTCAGTGGTATCATCTATTTCATTTATCACTATTACAAGGTTAGAAAGATGGTAGAAATGGAGCGAATGAGAGTACGCATTGCAAGTGATCTCCATGATGATGTCGGCTCATCCCTTACTGAAATAGCCCTGCAGACTGATTTTCTCCAGACTACCGACCTTCAAAACGAAGTAAAGGACTCGCTTTCTCAGATCGGTGATCAGAGTCGTAAAATTGTTTCAAGTCTGGATGATATTGTATGGTCTATTGATGCCCGTAACGATACGCTGGGCGATCTCACTGATCGTATGCAGGATTATGTGAACAATGTATTACCTGGCAAGGAAATTTCATATCAGTTTGGGGATCTGGATATGAGCGAGAAATTAACAGTTCCCATGAAAGAAAATATTTATTTAATATTTAAAGAAGCGATCAACAATATTGCAAAGCACGCTGACGCTTCTAAAGTGGAGGTAAAGATTCAAAACGACAACGGAACTTTTGATATGTATATCAGTGATAACGGCAGTGGCATAAGTGAGCATGCCAAACGAACGGGACATGGACTCAGGAATATGAAAATGAGGGCCGACCGTATTGACGCTGATATCGAGTTCGAAAACTCTGCCGGTTTTACAATACACCTGCAGGGAAATAAAAAAAGTTAAACGCCAAAATCACTAACCAAAACATAATATTATGTCATCAGTCGTCGGAATTGTTGAAGACAACAAAAAGATCAGGGATCTAATACAGCGTTACCTGGATATGCAGGATGAATTATCTTGTCCGGTAGCAATGGATACGGTGGAAGAGATGATGGACTACCTGGAAGAACACCAGAAGCCGGAGGTGATTTTGATGGACATCCAGCTGCCCGGGATGTCTGGAATTGAGGGTATCGGATTAATAAAACAAAAATATCCGGAGATCGAGATCATTATGCTTACTGTTTATCACGATTCCCATAAAATATTTAATTCACTCTGTGCTGGTGCTTCGGGATATCTGCTGAAGCATACCTCCCTCCCTGAAATAAAGGAATCAATACTCAAATTGCTTGACGGGGGAGCGCCAATGTCTCCACAGATAGCGCGGAAAGTGATCAATCATTTTCAGGATCAGCAACCGAAAAAGAATTCAGAGTCCGATCTGACTCCCCGCGAACATGATATTGTTAACGGTCTTGTGGATGGACTCAGTTACAAGATGATTGCCGACCGGTATGACATCTCAATCGATACCGTTCGGGCACATATACGCAATATTTATAAGAAATTACATGTTAATTCTAAAGCAGAGGTAATTGCAAAATCGCTAAAAGGAGAAATTTAGAAGTCTAAGTCGGAACGTCTGCTAAATCCCTGTTTAGTGGCAATAGACAAGGGCCAAGTAACATGAAGATGTGATTGAACAGTACCCCTGTTTTGAAGCATATTTAGGTAGAAACTGAAAGGAAGCCGTAAAATCTTCCAGATCAACTACTAAAGTTGGTCGTAAGGTAAAGGAGACAGCCATGAAGTTCCGAATACCAGTTATATTACTTACCGCATCGTTGTTCTTTTTAACGGGATGTTACACCCAGTTGCAACATACCCAGGGTGTCAAAAGAATTACTGATGAGCCACGTTCAAGAGCATATCCTTCGAGTGGTGAAGAGAAAATTGAACCACAAACCGAACGTCAAACCAAACCCAAGGCAGGTACTTATGCAGAAGGTGTCTATGAGGAAGAAAATTATACTGAGACTGACTATGAGGCCGGGTATTATGAAGGATATGATGACGGAATAGAGGATGCCTATTATTACAGAGATTATGAGGCTGCTGAATGGTATGCCCGCCATGGTTTCGGAAGGTATCATTACTACTATGATTATCCCCATCACTATGGGTTTCCCCACTGGAGATATTACAGTAGTTTCTATAATCCTTATTATGATACTTTTGCATCCATAAGCTTTGGTATTCACTTTGGACATTCATTTGGCCACTATTACGGATATGGATATCCTCACTATTGGCATCGGCATCGCATACTTTATCCGTGGGGCCCTTATTACGGTTATGGATATTCTTCTATATATGTGAACAATTTTTATTATAACGGCGGTTATGCAGGGTACGTTGGAGTAAGTAAGAAAAACAGAAGGGATCGTACCTACGGGCCTCGCTCCATTGGAACCGACAGAGTTCGTTCAAGGTCGACAGGCAGTAATGTCAGAACCAGGAGTACAGCTGATGCCAGGCAAAAAGTACGGAGCCGATCAAGAACCATCAGAACCCGTGATAATAGTTCGGATACCCGCAGCAGAGGGACTGTTCGCACACGTTCTTCTTCTGATACCAACAGCAGGAGCAGAGTGCGGTCCAGAAGCAGAAGCCGCTCTTCTGACGACAATGGCAGAGTACGATCCAGAAACCGAACTACACAAAACAATGATCGGGGAACTGTAAACAGGCGTTCAAGATCGAGAAATAATGACCAAAACCTGAATCGAAACAGTTCAAGCGATCGGCGTGTACGTACATCATCAGATGACGCTGTTCTTAGAAATTACGATCGTCCAAGCAGGCAGCGCATCCGTAACAGAATCGAAAACAGACGAGCTCCACAAGTCAAAACCCGGAAAAGAAGTGAAAGAACAAGTTTTATAAAACGAGTTCAAAAAGCTATTCAAAACAACAGTTCCTACAGGAATAGTTTTAATTCAAGCAGATCAAATTCCGGAAGAAGCACATCCGGAAATGTCCGATCTCGTTCTTCTTCATCGTCAAACAGAGGTACTGTTTCTTCCTCCGGGGGGCGCAGCTCTTCGAAGGGCAGCCGATCTTCCTCAGGCGGATCGTCCAGGAGCAGAAGCAGGAATAACTAGATCCAGCAAACCTCTTACAGAGGTCCAGCCAAATTTTAATTCCAGGAATTTTAAACAGGTACCTGAAGTATGTTCAAATTCAAAGAAAATATCTTAGCAATACTGTTTCTCGGTCTCCTGTTACCAGTTTCTATGTTGGCACAAGACTCAGACGACGTACTCAGGTACAGCCTCGAGTACCCTTCATATGATGCCAGAAGCCTGGTGGTACCGGGAGTTAGCCAGGCAACGGGTTTTGGGGGATTCCAAGACAACCCAGCCTCAATGGCACTGAGTGAAAAAAGTTATTTCTCATTCGATTTGAGCAGCCGATTCATAAATGAGACGGGTTCTTACTTAGGGAACAGTACCGAACACACGGATAACCAAACCAGTGTTGGGGATCTGGGTATTGTTTACAAAGTGCCGACCATCCAGGGCAGTTTAGTCGTCGGCGGAGGGTATAGTCAAACTACCGACTTCAATCGGGCGTTATCAGCCAGCGGACGCAACAATCAATCCACAATCACTGATTTTTACAATAGCTCTTTTGCAGATGACAGCCTGTTTTTTGCAGCGTTTGACGTGTATGCCATTGACTTTGCAACCACCGATAGTTCATATTCTGATACCAAATCGATATTCCGGTTTTTTGACAATAATTTTTACCCGGGCATTAACCAGGATGTTGAACTAACCGAACGTGGTAACATCGGAGAGTACTCTGCCTTCCTGGCTACTGAAGTTTTAAAGGATTTTTCAGTTGGAGTATCCATAGGATATTTGTCGGGCTCTTATTCATATAAGCGGGAATTCCTGGAGTCGGACAGGCAAAACGATTACAATGCAGCTTTTATCGATACCGATGGAGACGGAGAACCGGAGACGGACATAGACCGAATACTCAGCACGGATTCGATTAATGGTGATATACGAGCGTTTAGTGGCCGAATAGGCTTTGTATTTGAACCCCTCCGGCAGTTGAGTATTGGGGGTAGTTATGAATTTCCCAGTACACTTCATATCGATGAAACCTATAATACGGTTATCGAGACTACTTTTGATAACGGGGTTGTATTCGATGATGATGCACCCGGTAGATTTAGCTACAAGATAGTCCGCCCACACCGTTTGAAGGGCGGTTTCACTCTTAAAGGAGAAGAGGGAATAAATGTGTCTGCATCAGCGGAGGCAGTTTTTTATCGCGATGCACGCATTGAGTTTGACGAAGTAGAGCTCAACACCGACGAAAATGCCATCAATGATGTGATTCGTTCGAATTTTGAAAATGTGATAAATCTGCGTGCCGGTTTGGAATATGAGGTTAACAATCGATTTATTCCGCGAGTCGGATATGCCTACCAGCCGAGTCCCCAGGGAGAATTTGGAGATCCCCGACAGTTTTTTAACGGTGGATTTAGTTCCGAAATAACAGAAGGTCTCTGGCTCGACTTCGGGCTTCAGTATAGCATTTGGAAAGATGAAAACACATTGTACCGGACACCATCTGTACGGGAGGTAGTGGAGGAAGATGTGACGAGGCTTCATATGATGGCGGGTATAAGAATTGACCTCAACTAATCCTTATTTAAGAATTTATACACTGATGTAAACTCCGTAAATGTAACCCACATTTATGATAAGAGAGGCTTTTTGAACGAAGCCTCTCTTTTTCTAAAAAACCCAAAGTCAGTTCCCTGATAAATTAAATTTAGCTCGCACCGGGTAATGATCAGAGGTAGTACTGCCATAATTAGTAATAAAGTCAGCTGCCTTCGTGTATACCTGTTGACTCTCCTCAATAAAAACTCCGTCCAGTTCATTACTGATGATAATATGATCAATAATATCCGGATAACTGGTGTTTACTGTTGAAGAGACACCGTTCTCTGAAAATATCTTGGTCACCACCGTGAATTCCTGGGTATCTTCCACGAAGGATTTATATGGAGTGGGTTCGCCATTATAGATAGACTCGTCAACATCATCGTTATAGTCTCCAAGGAATATAATGCGCGCATCGGGCTTATTGCTGGTAAGATAACTGTATAGATCCTCTGCAGCCTGCTTTCTTCGTAGGTATGATTCTTCTTCAGCTGTTGCCTTGGCATGAATAACAATCGCGTAAATCGTTGTTGTATAGTCTTGGTATCTATAATCAAATTCAAAATAGAAGGGTAGCCGTCCAGCCCAGGCATGCTCATCCTGACCCTCAGTGACTGGACCGGAAGAAAGAGAATCAATAACCGAGGTATTATAAATAAAAGCGGTCCGTTGCGAGTAGCCAATAAAATCGGCAACAAACCCGCGATATCCTTCCATAGCACCGGCAATCCTGCTAAGGTCCGACTGGTCGTCAATCTCTTGAAACGCATACAGATCAGCCCGCAGGGAATCGATCACCTGCAGAATGTTTTCAGACTGCTGGATTTCGTCAGACGGCCCTTCTCCTGGTTCTCCATACCATTCGAGGTTCCAGGTAACCGTTTCGAGCTCTACATCAGGTGCTACAGGTTCAAGCTTGATATTAATTTCGGGCTTCTCCGGTTCCTCAGTGGAGGCCAGAGAACTATTGTCACATCCCTTGATGAAGAATACCCCTAAAAGAGACAGGAGAATTCCCACCGTCAAGACATGTGCTTTACTCTTCATCCGATACGTCTGCTTTATGTTTAGGATTTACACTTAGAACAGGAGTTTTGACATGGCGAACCACGTTGGCAGTGGTACTGCCCATCATGAGGTAGTCGATGCCTGTCCTGCCCACGGTAGCCATAACGATAAGGTCTGCAGGGTTATTAAGGTTGTGATTAAGGATTGTCTCATGGGGAGTATCGGAAGATACAATAACTTTACTGTTAAGGTGGTCGCCAATTTCATGTAATTCCTCTTTAGAAACTATATCCAGCCTTTTTTCCCGAATTGATATTTTATTTTTGTCCGGCTTCTCATCATGCTGTGGGTCGTAACTCAATATATTAAGAAGTTCAACTTCAGCCCCTGAGGCTTGGGCAAGTGCATTGACCAAGGGGAATGCTGCATGGGAGTTCTCTGAAAAATCGGTAGTAGTGAGTATTCTCTGAATAGGCCCTAAGTTGGATTCTTTGTCAACTACCAAAACAGGTATATTCGCAATTCTCAGTACTTTTTCTGCAACCGAGCCCAGAAAGAAACGGGTAAAACCAGTGCGACCGTGCGTACTCATCACAATCATATCATAATCCTGTCCCTCTTCAGCAATAGTGTGTGCTGCATTACCCACCGATATTATCGATTCATTCAGGTAATCGGTATCTACATATTCTCGGGCAATATCATCCAGTCGTTCTTTTAATGTTTTTTCAATTTCATCATAATCTTCGGTAGGAGTGGTACCTACGCCAAGCATATAGGGTCCCTCCATCTCGCTAATAGGTAAATAAGCGTGAAATGGAGTAATACTGCCGTCCAACAGTTTTGCAATTCGCTGGGCAGCTGTCAGCGCACGTGTACTTAGATCTGAAAAATCGAGTGGAACTAATATTTTTATGTTCTTCATCCTGTTTCCCGTTTAATTATTTATTAATTAAGAAGTACATCAACGTCAAAGCCATCCTTTTCTTCTGAAGTAGAAAACCATTACTACCGCCATCAAACTCATTATGAGCAGTGCCAACGGATATCCCCAGTACCACTGTAATTCGGGCATATTATAAGGACTTGCTTCAGGATTAAAGTTCATCCCATATATACCTGCAATAAACGTAAGCGGTATAAAAATGGTAGCTATTATGGTCAGTACTTTCATCACTTCGTTCATCTTATTACTAACATGACTCATGTATATATCATGCATTCCGATGACCATATCCCGATAGTTCTCAATATTATCGATAATTTGTACCATATGGTCGTACACATCCCGAAGGAAAAGCTTGGTATTCTCTTCAATGAAGGGGGATTCATCCCGGATAGTGGCATTGAGTACATCGCGAAGCGGCCAGACCGATTTACGGAAAAAGATAAGATCTCTGCGAAGCACATGAATTTGTTGCAGTGTTTCCTGGTCGGGATCGTTCAATACCTCATCTTCCAACTGTTCAATACGATCACCCATTTTTCCCAGTACATCGAAGTAGTGGTCAACAACAGAGTCAATCAAAGCATATGCCAGATAATCAACTCCATGGTTGCGGATTCGGGAGTTTTCAACCTTTAGGCGATTTATGATCGGATCGAAAAAGGGGAGGTCACTTTCCTGGAAGGAGAGTACATACGTATCACTCAGTATTATACTCACCTGCTCTGATACTATCTGGTTTTCCTTTTCCGACCATGAAAGCATTTTTAAGACAAAGTAAATATTGTTTTCATATACCTCAGCTTTTGGACGCTGTGTTGTATTTACAATATCCTCCTGTACAAGAGGATGTAAATTAAAATATGACCAAATAGATTTAAGCTTTTCAACATCGTGGACACCAAATATTTTGAGCCAGGTTTTTGAAGCATTTTCAATGTATGGTTTACTTTCCTGTACCTCTTCGATGGTTATTTCTTCCAAATGGTCCGTATCATAGTCATGAATGGTAAGCCGAACTTCTTCCAGTATTTGCTCACCGATGTGATGAACTGTACCCGGTGCGGTGCCGGGTTTTTTAGTCTTAGTTCGTAAAGGTCTTTTTAATCGCTTGGATTTTTGAGACATAGAATTTTTAAAATAATTGAACTCTAAGTTCCAATATCACGATCCATTTATCTATAAACAAGCCAATAAAAATGAATAGATCATTAAGGAAATAGTTGGACAGGAGAATGAGAGCCTGTTGGGGAGGCGATAAAAATCCTAAAAATAACTATCCATCCTCGAATCAAAATCGACGATTATCACTCTGCTGTTTTTCTCGTCTCTTCAGAATCCAGTGTATAATCGGTGGCGCAAATATGATAGCTATAAAAACGATACCCGTAAAAAGATAAATAAGAATTCCCAGCACAATACAAATCACCAACACCAGCAGAGAAATCAGGTTGGTTTTTTGTTTGGTGTCCATCAGTTATCCGGGATTTAAATCAGGCTGTTTCCATGCGAAGAACTTCCAATGGAGGTTTCTGATACACACTTCGGCTGTTAAGCATTCCAATCAAAATGGTGAGCCCGGCAATTGCAAATGTTCCCAGGAAGATGACCCACAGGTTGGGTACGAATGTCAGTTCGAAATAGAAATATCCAAGCAGCCAGGTGGATAAGACCGAAAGGATAAGACCGGTAAATGCTCCCAGGACACCGAGAAAGAAGTATTCAATGGAAAGAATGCTAATAATTTGACGCTTGCTGGCACCGAGTGTGCGCAACAGAACGCTCTCTTTAATGCGTTGGAAGCGGCTGATAGCTACCGAGCTGGCCAATACGATAAGACCGGTGAGAATACTGAACAGCGCCATAAACTGGATCGCAAACGAAACTTTGTCAATAAATTCATTGAGTGTTTGCAGGATCAGTCCAACATCGATGGCTGAAATGTTGGGGTATTCTTGTACTACCTGTTGTTGCAGTCTGGCGGACTCCGTTTGTCCCGCGGTTCGAGTGACTATAACCCGGATTTGTGGAGCCTGTTCCAATACTCCACTGGGAAAGAGCATGAAAAAGTTTGGCTGCACGCGCCTGAAATCCACCTCCCGAATACTTGCGATGTAGGTTTTTATGGGGACTCCCTGAACATTAAAGGTAAGTGTATCCCCGACTCCGGCATCCAGATCTTCCACGATTTCCTGCGCTGCTGAGACGGGCACAAGGCCTGTGTCCGGATCAACGCTGCCGATCCATTCTCCTTCCACCAATGTCTCGGAGTCCAGAAGAGAATCGCGGTAGGTGGAACGATATTCACGGTCGAGTGCCCATCCTCTCGCGTTACTGGTAGTATCCTCATCAATCTCTTGTACGCCACGCCCGTTTATGGAAGAGAGACGCATGGTAACAATAGGATGGTTTTGCAGGACCGGCGCCCCTTCTTCCTCCATGATCTGCTGTATACCCTCGCTTTGGTCGGGCTGGATGTCATAGAATACCAGGTTGGGAGCATCATCGCGGGTGGCAAAGTTGAGCTCACTCATCAGCATATCCTGGCTGAAATAGAGCGTACTGATAAGCAGCATACCGAGACCCAGTGAAAGCAGGAGGGTGGCGGTCTGGTTGTTAGGACGATAAAGGTTGGCCAGTCCCTGTCTCCAAACATACGAGAAGCCGGTGGGGAAATAACGTCTTACACACCACATCAACCCTTTGGCGACGAGTAGCAACAACCCAAATGCAACTAATATTCCTACGGTAAATATACCTCCCGCTATCCAGCTTTCGGTAATCAGGGTGGCATAGCCGGCAACCGTTAAAGCGATAATAGCATAAATGCCCCACTTTGTTTTTGTACCCAGCAGTTCGGTGAGCGACTCATCCAATGTTCTCAATGTATACAGGGGAGAGGCCTTGCGGAGAGAGAGTAACGGCATTAGAGCGAACACCAGGGCAACACCTGTGCCGGTAAGGAGCCCGAGGCCTACAGCCAGCCACGAAATGGTAAGATCCACATTAACCGGCAGGAACTCACTAACCAATTCCGGCAGCATAAACTGTATACCGATACCCAGCACTGTTCCGGCCAGAGCCCCCGTAAGCCCGAGGACAACCGCCTGAATCAGGAAGATGGTCATCGTTTGATCTGAAGAGGCACCGAAGCAACGTAAAA
Source organism: Balneolaceae bacterium (assembly GCA_041641755.1). Taxonomy (GTDB): domain Bacteria; phylum Bacteroidota; class Rhodothermia; order Balneolales; family Balneolaceae; genus JAMQKA01. The sequence continues at coordinate 2,021 of JBEPXS010000029.1, read as the reverse complement.
CTGCAGCCGTGCTTATTTTCTGTTTGATGTACAGGTGGATAGCACTCGCCACTCCGATTCCGCCCAATAGCAGGGCTACGAAACCAACCAGGTTCAGGAATTTTGCCAGGTTACCGATCGCTTCACCCATCTCCTCGCGGCGCTCGGCCACATCGTCGTACCGGAGATCATGCTCCTCCATAAAAGGATCGGTGTCCTCCCGCATCTGGGCCATATCGCGACCGTCATCAAATTTGAAGTACATCTTGTATTCCACAAAACTGCCGCGCTGTACCAGGCCGGTGGAATCGACCAGGGAGTAGGGGATGAATATTCGCGGGCCGATCATGGAAGCCGCTGCAGCTTCTCCGGGGATTTGCTCAATTCCCCCGGATATTTCAAGCATAGTATTTCCAATGCGTATCGAGTCACCAACTTCTGCCCCGAACTGAACCAGCAGGGCGTTATCTACAAGAGCGGTCTTGTTATCCCGATAAGTACGAACTGCGCTGTCCGGGTTAGTCTGGATCTCGCCGTAAAAAGGGAACCCTCCCTGTACAGCACGGATCTGTGATAGACGGGTACCACCACTCTCTGGCAGATACGCCATCGAATTAAATTCTATCATCTCCGACTGTTCTCCACCAAGGGAATCAAAATAGACTAGCTCTTCGTCAGTAAAGGGACGCTCAGCTTCAATTTCAAGATCGGCCCCGAGCAGTTCCCGCGACTGGTTGTCGATAGTGGTGGTCAGGCTCTCGCGGAACGAGGTAATGGCCACCTGTGCAGCCACCCCGATTATGATGGCAGAAATGTATAGAAAAAGACGTTTCTTGTTGGACCGGGCATCGCGCCAAGCCATTTTCCACGTCCAGGAAGACCAGAATGATGACATCAGTTTACGCCTCTTTTATGTTAGCGGTGGCGGGTTCGTTGATCCATTCATCAGAATCTATCCTGCCACTTTTCAGTTGTATTACCCGCTCACATTTATGTGCCAGTTCAAGATCATGAGTTACTATTACCAGGGTAGTTCCGTTGGCACGGTTCAGGTCAAAAAGAAGGTTTTCAATGGTTTCGCCCGTTTCCGCATCGAGGTTGCCGGTGGGCTCGTCGGCGAACAGTATGTCAGGTTTATTGATGAATGCACGCGCAATGGCTACTCGTTGTTGCTCTCCACCTGAAAGTTGTGTGGGATAGTGATTCAGACGATCTCCAAGCCCCACATCTTCTAAAAGCTGCTTTGCGTACTGGCTCACCTCTTTAGTGGCTTCCCCCCTCAGCTCCAGGGGAACCATCACATTTTCAAGAGCGGTAAGCGTGGGAATGAGCTGGAAGGTCTGAAATATAAAGCCTACAAAATCATTGCGTACAGCAGCCCGTTCATCTTCGTTTAGATCACCCAGTGTAATTCCATTAAGTATTACCTGGCCGGCAGTGGGACGGTCGAGTCCCGCACACAGCCCCAGCAGGGTTGTTTTACCACTTCCCGAGGGACCAACGATTGAACAGATGGTACCTTCGGAGACAGTGAATGAAACCGCATCCAATACAGTTAATTTCTTGTCGCCGCTTCTGAATTGTTGTGTAAGATCGGTTACTTCCAGAATATTTGATGAACTCATGCAGTAAAAAATAAATTAGGTTGATTCAGTACGCACGTGTATACCTGCCAGAGAATGAAAAGTTACACATATAACTTGTACCCAGTTGATATACCGGCCAGATGGTATCATTTCTGTACAACATAAAACACGAATTTGTACGAAATCTGAAAATATGGACGTTATTTTCAATTATATTAGTTATTTGGCGTTAATAACACGCCTAAGGCTTATGTACGAACCGTATAACTGTAAATGATAGGTCAACCATTCCGTTAATTACCGGATTTTATAATATTATCAGAGTTAAACTCAATTTTTTTAGAAAAACCGAAGCAACTGAAATTTTATGAAACGTACGTTACTGCTGCTCAGTGTTTTATTGTTAATTATTTTTGATTCTGGCCTGGCACAAAATAATGAGGCCGACATACTATT
>JBEPXS010000028.1:0-15104 GCA_041641755.1 Balneolaceae bacterium | reverse complement strand
GCACTTGAAAATGTGCTGAGTACACTACGCGATCTGAAAAGTAAGGACCAGCGACTGCATGTCATTTTTGGATGCGGCGGCGATCGTGATAAAACCAAACGGCCCAAGATGGCAGCCGTAGCGGAACAGATTGCTGATCAGGTCACTGTTACCTCAGACAATCCAAGAAGTGAAGATCCCGACAAAATTATTGATGATATAGTCGAGGGGTTTTCTGATACATCTGCAATTCAGCGCATTACCAATCGTGAAGAGGCCATAAAAACTGTAGTCTCCAGTGCCGATTCTCAAAGCATCATACTAATTGCCGGTAAGGGGCATGAAACTTACCAGGAGATTGACGAAAATCGACAGGATTTTGATGACCGGGAGATCGCCCGAGAAGCATTGGTCCAAAAAAATGGAAATAAAAATTCCGGGGAGGTGGCCTAATGCTTTACGAACTACTTCACTGGCTGGAAGTCAACTATCAACCACCCGGGTTCACTGCATTTGAATTTATCACAACCCGGAGTGCAGTGGCTGCTGCAACAGCCTTGTTTATAAGCCTTCTTATTGGCCGCAGTATCATCCACTGGCTGGAACGGATGCAATTGCGTGAGGTAATACGGGAAGATATTGGCCTGGATACCCACCTGAGTAAAGCTCATACCCCCACCATGGGTGGAGTTATCATTCTACTGGCAGTGTTGATTCCTTCCCTGCTCTGGATGGAAATGACCAGTATATATACCTGGATGATCGTATTGGTTACCTTGTTGCTAGGTATTGTTGGATTTATTGATGATTACATCAAAGTTGTCAAAAAAGATAAGACCGGGCTCCACAGTAGATTTAAGCTGGCCGGACAGATTGTTGTAGGCCTCGGACTTGGTGCTGTACTATACTATTACCCGGATTTCTCGGAATTCAACACCCTTACTACCGTACCCTTTTTGAAGAGTGTGAATATCGATTATGCCATTTTTGGAGAAGCGCTCGGCTGGATCATCTATATCCCGGTAGTTGTGTTTATCATTACTGCCGTAAGCAATGCCACTAACCTTACCGATGGTCTCGACGGTCTTGCTGCAGGTACATCTGCCATTGCGGGTCTGATTCTCGGTATTTTCGCGTACGTTTCAGGGCGAACCGATTTCTCCAGTTTCCTGAACATAATATATCTACCGGGTGCAGGGGAACTGACTATTTTCTGTGCCTCATTAGTGGGAGCCTGCATGGGTTTTCTTTGGTACAATACCCATCCGGCCTCGGTATTTATGGGCGATACAGGATCACTGGCACTGGGAGGTGCCTTTGGTGCACTCGCACTGATGCTCCATAAAGAACTTCTCCTCCCCATTATCTGTGGAATCTTTTTTGTGGAGACCTGTTCAGTCATCATCCAGACACTCTGGTTCAAATATACCCGTAAAAAATATGGGGAAGGCCAGCGGGTCTTTCTGATGACTCCCATTCACCACCATTTCGAAAAGAAGGGCTGGCCGGAATCCAAAATTGTAGTGCGATTCTGGATTATAGCCGTGTTATTGGGAATTCTAAGCCTGTTAACCCTGAAATTACGATGAAAGAAGTCAAAGATCGACATATCGTAGTTATTGGTGCTGCCCGTAGTGGGGTGGCTGTAGCTTCTTTACTTCACAGAAAAGGAGCCAGGGTTTTTGTAACCGAGAAAAATCAGCTATCAGAGAAGGTACGACAACACTTGGAGGCAATGAAAATTGAGTACGAAGAAAACGGCCACACGGAACGGGCACAATCTGCTGAATTTGCTGTACTGAGTCCCGGTGTTCCTACTGAAACACCGCTGGTGCAACAATACCTGTCGGCCGGTAAAAAGGTATACTCGGAACTGGAAGTGGCAAGTTGGTTTAACAACAGCCCTATAGTGGCAGTAACCGGTAGCAATGGTAAAACCACGGTAACCAGCTGGCTTAAGCATACATGGAAGTTGTCTCAAAAAGAATGTACTGTTGCCGGCAATATCGGTTATGCCTTTTCAGACAAAGTTGAAGATACCGAGAGCCGGATGGATGTGATCCTTGAAGTGAGCAGTTTTCAGCTCGATCATATTGAGGAATTTCATCCCCATACAAGTCTGATTTTAAATATCACTCCGGATCATCTGGATCGATATCAGGACAGTATCGAGAAGTATGCACAGTCAAAATTCCGCATAACCGAAAATCAAACGGCTGACGATTGCTTCATATACCACTACGATGATCCCATCATCCGGGAGTTTGTGGAGACACTTGAAGGCAAACCGAATGCGCCCCGCCTTCTGGCTTTTTCGAGTCAATCGGAAGTGCCTGAAGGAATTTTTGTTCGGGGTGGAAAAATCATCATAAAACTAAACGATAAGGAAGAAGTGCTTATGCCGATTCGTAATATTGGACTTAGCGGAACGCATAACCTGAATAACGGTCTTGCCACAGCACTGGCATCCCGCGCTTCAGAAATAAAAAATGATGTTATTCGCAAAAGCCTTGAAACGTTCGAAGGTGTTGAACACCGCTTGGAACTGGTCCGTACTGTTGACGGAGTAAAATATATCAACGACAGCAAGGCCACCAACATCAATGCCGTCTGGTATGCCCTCGACAGCTTTGATATGCCGATGGTACTGATACTGGGCGGCCGCGACAAAGGGAATGATTATACGGAACTAACTAAACAGATACGTGAAAAGGTACACACTATTGTAGCCATCGGTGAAGCACGACCCAAAATTGAACAGCAACTGAGTACCATAGTTCCAAATTATCAAACAGCCGATACCCTGCCGGAAGCGGTTAAAATTAGCAGAAACTATGCCAAGCGCGGAGAAACTGTGTTATTAAGTCCCGCGTGTGCTTCATTCGATATGTTCGAAAATTATGAGCACCGCGGCGAAGTTTTTAAACAAGCAGTAAACGATCTATAACAATCAACAAATAATGAACAGTGGACAAGTAACTAAAGATTAAGCAGTAATATTGATATACACGACACCAAATAACAGCATTAAATCGGTTCTTGGCAGCAGCCCGGAAGAGATAGACAGTGGCAAACAAGCCAGTGATCGTCCACTATTGGTATCCGTTATCATTCTGATGGTATTCGGGGTGTTGGCAGTATACTCCTCCATCGTTTACTTCGCCCAAAGCAACGGAACCTCTGCCGGTACCCTTGTTATCGGGCACACTGTTAAACTGGGGATCGCCTTCCTGGTTATGCTGATTGTGTCAAAAATAAACTACCACAACATCGCAAAGCTGAGCCATGTTGCTATGATAATCAGCTGGATACTGCTGATTGCAACTATGATTTTCGGAACTGAACTTTTTGGTGCCCGGCGCTGGCTCATCATCGGCGGTTATTCCTTCCAGCCCGCCTCCTTTGCATCCGTGGCACTGCTAATCCATGTTGCTGTATTACTTGATGAAAAACAAGAGTATATAAAGGATTTCAAACGAGCATTTCTGCCGATCATGTTCTGGGTAGTCATTACTTGTGGCCTGATCGGCATTGAAGATTTCAGCTCGGCCTCCATCCTGATGGCGATGTGCCTATTGATGATGTTTGTTGGACGAATCAGCACTATACAACTTGGCACCTTGGTTTTAATTGGTGTGGTTGGAGCGGGAGCCCTGGTAATGCAGTCCCCTGAACGCATGAGCCGAATTGAGGGATACATTGATCAAATTACCGATATCAAAAGTGAAGAGTTTAATATTGAAGATGGCTACCAGGCACAACAGGCACAGATAGCCATTGCACAGGGAAATATCTTCGGCGTGGGCATGGGTAAGAGTACGCAACGCGACTTTCTTCCGGCCCCTTATAACGATTTCATTTTTGCCATAATCGCAGAGGAATACGGAATAATCGGTTCCATGCTGCTAATTCTATTGTTTACGATCATTCTTTTACGTGGCGTAGCCGTTATCGCCAAAAATGCTGTTGATACCCTTGGCACATTCATGGCGGTCGGCTGTACGTTAAATATAGCCCTTTATGGGTTCATTAATGCGGGTGTTGCGAGTGGCTTGCTACCCGTCACCGGCCTGCCGATGCCGTTCGTGAGCTATGGCGGATCCAGTATGTTGTTTGCCGGTTTGATGGTCGGCATACTAATGAATATTTCCAAGCACGACCGAAAAAAGAGAAAAATGTTTTATGCATAATAATCCGACGAAGGACATATCATCGACGGTCGGACCGACCTCTGCCGCTGTGGGTGCGCCCCGCGTACTCATAGCGGCCGGAGGTACGGGCGGCCATGTTTTTCCGGCTATCGCTATTGCCGATGCCCTGAAGGAAGAACGACCTGAGGTACGGATTCTGTTTGTAGGGACTAACAATCATATGGAATGGCACGCTGTACCCAAAGCAGGTTATGATATCAAGGGTATCTGGATAAGCGGTTTTCACCGGCGACTGACGTTTAAAAACCTGCTGTTCCCGATCAAACTATCGGTGAGTATTGCCCAAAGTTTTAAGCTTGTTGGAAAATTCAATCCTGATGTCGTAGTCTCTTGTGGAGGCTATGTTGCAGGTCCGGTAGGCTGGGTAGCTGCCAAACGCGGAATTCCCCTGGTGATTCAGGAACAGAACAGCTTTCCCGGTGTAACTAATCGTCTGTTAGCTAAAAATGCAGAAGTGATTTTCACAGCTTTTGAGGATGCCGACCGACATTTTCCTGCTGAAAAAACAAAGATTGCCGGTAACCCGACTCGTTCGGAATTGACTGAAGCCGATCCACAGGCAGGATACGAAGCTTTCGAATTTGATCCGAAGAAAAAAACCCTGTTGGTGTTAGGCGGAAGCGGAGGCGCTCGTTCAATAAATGAAGCGATCGCTCACAATGTTACCGAACTACATAATGAATTGAACCTGCAAATTATCTGGCAATGCGGTAAAAGATATTATGACAAATATCGAAATGAAATAGCTCTGGATCAGTTACCAAACCTAAGCCTGAAAGATTTTTTGACCAATATGGACGAAGCGTATGCCGTGGCCGACTTAGTGATAAGCCGGGCTGGTGCACTCTCATGTTCAGAACTGGCACTGACCGGAACACCCAGCATCCTAGTGCCCTCTCCAAATGTGGCGGGAGATCATCAAACAAAAAATGCACAATCAATGGTTGATGAAGGTGCTGCGGAACTTGTAAAGGATATTGAATTGAAAAACACAGTAACCTCGTTGGTCAACAAGTTAATTCACGACCAGAAACGACTTGAATCGATGCAGGAAGCCGCTCTGAAACTGGCCCGGCCGGATGCAGCAAATGAAATTGCAAATGAAATTCTGGAACTGATAGAATCCAAAAAAGAAACCTAATGTACGGTATTTCTCTGAGTTTCAATTGATGTACCTGAATTAATATGAGTGAAAAAAAGAACATACAAACGCAACCGATATTCGGGCGAACCCGCCAAATACATATGGTGGGTATCGGTGGAATTGGCATGAGCGGTATGGCTGAAATACTGCTGCAAAAAGGCTACCGCATTACCGGTTCCGACGCCAATATGAGTGATACCGTAGAACGGTTGCAGGAGCTCGGAGCAGAGGTGCACGTCGGTCATGCTGAAGATAACATTGAAGGAGCCGACGTTGTTGTTTACACCAGTGCCGTAAAGGCCGAAGAAAATATCGAAACAAAGGCAGCCCTGGAACAAGGGATACCTGTGATAAAGCGTGCGGAAATGCTTGCCGAGTTAATGCGAATGAAATACGGTGTAGGCGTTGCAGGCACCCATGGTAAAACTACGACTACCACAATGATCGGCCATGTTGTTCAGGATGGCAGTTTTGATCCGACGATTATGGTCGGGGGAAAAGTGCACAGCTTTGACAAAACAAACGCCGTTGTGGGAACAGGTGATATCATCGTGGTTGAGGCAGATGAGTTCGATCGCACCTTCCTTCGGTTGCGCCCTTCTCTGGCGATCATTACAAATATCGAAGCTGAGCACCTGGATATTTACGATAACCTTGAGGATGTAAAGGAGGCATTTGTGGAATTCGCCAACAAAGTGCCTTTTTACGGGGCTGTAATAGTCTGCCTCGATGATCCCAATGTACGAAGCATAATTCCTGATATTGACAGAAGAATATTGACTTACGGATTAACACCCCAGGCAGAAATTCGTGCGACCAATATCAGCATGGATCATTTTGAAACCACGTTCACAGTTTTAAATGATGATGCTGAATTAGGTGAAATAAACCTGAAAGCGCCTGGCGAACACAACGTTAAAAATGCGCTGGCGGCCGTAAGTGTGGGACTGGAATTAGATATCGATTTTGAACAGATCAAGTCTGGACTTGAACGATTTGAAGGTGTTTTCCGCCGCTTCCAGCTAAAAGCGAATAAAGATGATGTGATGGTTATAGACGATTATGCACATCATCCTACAGAAGTACAGGCTACACTGAAAGCTGCACGTAAAGGGTGTGAAGACCGTCGAATTGTAGCGGTGTTCCAGCCGCATCTTTACTCACGCACACAGGAACTATATAAAGAGTTCGGCTCTTCCTTCTTTGATGCGGAAGTCTGTGTAATTACCGATGTATATCCCTCTCGCGAAGAACCGATTGAGGGCGTAACCGGTCAGCTTATTGCTGATGCCGCCAGGGAGTACGGGCACCGAAAAGTACATTATGTGAAAGAAAAAACTGAACTTCCCGCTAGGCTGAAAGAGATTACGGAGCCCGGAGACATCGTGATAACCATGGGCGCCGGTGATATCTACAAATATGGCGAGCAGTTTGTGGACGAACTGGAAGCCGGTTTGGAAATTTGAATTTACATTAAATGCCAGAACAGAACGAATTACATACCGACAATACGAAAGGCTTTGATGCCCTCCCGTGGGTAGCGGGGGTATTGTTCGTACTCGGTATTGCTGTGCTGGCGGGAGTGTACTGGAACCGCACTGTTGTGGTTCAGGATGTGAGCTTTACCGGCAATGAATTTGTAGAACAGCAGCAACTGGTCAATCAGGTTGAGATCCCAACTGGAACATCGCCGGACAGTGTTGATTTCATGGCTATAATCAACAAGCTGGAGACCATTCCCTATGTGAAACAGGTTGCAGTTAATGTAGAACCGAGTGGTGATCTCAGAATTCATATAACTGAGCGGCAACCTATTGCGATGCTGGCAAATGGCAAAGAGAAAATTTATGTGGATTCTGATGGTATTCTTTTACCGCTGAAGCTTGAAAAAGCAGTTGATGTGCCGATTGTTTACGGTTTTCAAACAAAGCCGATGGGTGACACACTGAAGTCGGAAGCCTGGGCTCAAACCCGAAATTTTTTGAGCGAAATCGATGATGGTTCGTTTAATCATGCAACCATTAGTGAAGTAGCATGGACCAAAAAAGAAGGCGTTGTTGCGCTCAGCCATGAAAATGGGGTAAAACTGGTATTTGGCAAAGACAATTTTTCGAGGAAATTGCGAAATTGGAAAGCCTTCTATTCCGAAGTAATTCGGGAAAAAGGAATCCAGCAGATACGGTCACTGGATTTAAGATTCGAGGGTCAGATTGTGGCCCGCGAAAGTTAACAGAATTACTAACTGAATTTACATAAACAGCACGCGAAGTAACCGCTAATAATATGGAAATGGAAGAACAAGATAGAATCGTCGTCGGTCTGGATATAGGAACCACCAAGGTGTGCGCTATCGTCGCCTCCATCGATCCGCAGGATCGTATTCACATCCTCGGGGTGGGTAAGTCACCCAGCGATGGACTCAATCGCGGGGTAGTCGTCAACATTGACAAAACGGTTAATGCTATCCGTAATGCCATAGAACAGGCGCAGTTGGCCTCAGGCATTGAGGTTAACTCAGTCAACGTAGGTATTGCTGGTGACCATATCCGAAGTATGCGGAGCAAGGGTGTCATCACCATCAACAATAAAGACAACGAGATTACAGTCAACGATGTCGAACGGTTGCTCGAGGATTGCCAGCGAATTATGCTTCCGACCGACCAGCAGATCATCCATGTGATCCCGCAAGAATTTGTCGTTGACGGGCAGGATGGCATCAGCGATCCCGTTGGCATGAGTGGTATGCGGATGGAAGCCGAGGTGCATATCATCACCGGGCTTGTTTCGGCGGCAAAGAATATCTACCGCTGTGTAGAACGAGCCGGTTATGATGTAGCTGATATCATACTGGAACCACTGGCCTCCTCCTACTCCGTGCTGGATGAAGAAGAAAAAGAAGCCGGTGTTGTTTTGGTAGACATCGGAGGCGGTACAACCGACGTTGCAATCTTCCAGGATAATACAATTCGCCATACAGCAGTCATAGCTATTGCCGGCAAAAAAGTAACAGATGACATCCGTGTAGGGCTGAGTGTGCTGGATGATCAGGCCGAAAAGCTAAAGCGAGAGCACGGTGAAGCATTTGTGGATATGATAGAGGAGGAAGAATCTATCACCGTACCCGGTATAGCGGGACGTCCCCCCAAGGAGATCACCAAAAGCATTCTTGCCAAAATCATACAAGCCCGCATGGAAGAAATTTTAGAAATCGTCGCCATAGAGGTAAAACGCAGCGGATATGCAGATTCACTTAGCGCCGGAGTAGTACTTACGGGTGGCGGATCGCTAATCAAAAATGTGTGTCCACTTGCCACCGAAGTACTCGGCATGGATGCAAAAATAGGCAAACCCCTGGGACTTAGTGGCGGTCTCATCGAAGAGGTTAACAACCCGATCTATGCTACCGGGGTCGGTTTGGTGATGCACGCTATCAAAACCGGCAGCGGGGCGATGAACCAGGCGATCATCCCCTCATCCACCAAAGGTTCAAGTGTAGAGAAAGTGATGAACCGGATAGCAGAACGGATGAAGAGCTGGTTTAAGGAGTTGTAACATGCATACACCAGGAGTTTATACTCAAGGAATTTTAACTGTGAAAAACAACTGACAGAAGGTATTAAGAAAATGAACTGGAACAGACTACGAGTTTTACGACTAAGTGAGGAAGCTCCGGTTCAAAGAGTTTATGGAGTGACAGAACGACTAGTACTAACACACTTACTATCACAAAAAACAAACAATAATATCAGCAATCTGGAAATCAGCAGAGAAATAAAAAAGCAATCTAAAAAAGGAGTTACTTATGTCTAATCTTAACACACGCTTTAGTTTTGACGAGAATGGTCAGGACTCAGCGAAGATCAAAGTGATCGGCGTTGGTGGCGGTGGCGGAAATGCCGTCAACAACATGATCAATAAAGGATTAAGCAGCGTAGAATATGTTGCGCTTAATACCGATGCACAGGCACTCAAAAACAGCCAGGCCGACATCACCATTCAGGTTGGGTCTAACCTTACGGGTGGACTCGGAGCCGGTGCCCGACCCGAAATAGGGCGCGAAGCGGTTGAAGAAAACCGACACGAGATCGACGACGCCATTGAGGGCGCCGATATGATTTTCGTTACGGCCGGAATGGGTGGTGGAACCGGAACCGGAGGAGCACCCGTTGTATCTGGTATAGCCAAACGAAAAGGGATTTTAACTGTTTCCATCGTTACTACACCCTTTGAGTGCGAAGGGCCCAAACGGATGCGTTACGCAACCGAAGGTATCAGCGAACTCAAGAAAAACTGTGATACTGTCATTGTGATCCCCAACGAACAGTTGTTGGAAATTGCAGATGACAACACCACGTTGATGGAGGCATTTGACAAAGCTAACGAGGTGCTTTACAACGCTACCCGAGGCATCTCTGATCTTATTCTGATGCCGGGACTCATCAACCTCGACTTTGCCGACGTGCGTACCACGATGCTCGATGGCGGTGCCGCCATTATGGGCTCAGCAGCAGCAACCGGGGAAGATCGTGCAGAAATTGCAGCTCGTGAAGCGATAAACTCTCCCCTGCTGGACGGGGTCAGTATTCGTGGCGCTCGTAATGTGCTTGTCAATATCTCGGCAGGCTCCAACCTGGGAATGAAAGAAACCACAACATCCACCAGTATCATTCAGCAAGAAGCCGGCGAAGATGCCGAGATTATTCTTGGTACTGTACTGGACGATGAGATGGAAGACGAGCTGCGAATAACCGTCATTGCCACTGGTTTTGATCTGGACGAAGAGGGTAAAACGGCCCCTTCTGCTACCTCAAATCAGAAGGAGACTGACCCCAATAAAACCACCAGCCAACTCGAAAAATCCAAGAAGCAGGCAATGAGTGGACGAAGTGGGTATTCTCCGACCGGTGAACCGTTTTATAAAGGGGAAACGAATCTGAAAAAGCTGGATTCACCTGCAATCTCCCGGCATGGCGTCAACTACAGCTCTGAAAGCAAGGAGCAAGAAAAAGATACCGCTGAGGAGCAAAAGCAGCCTGAAAATAAAAAGAAAGAGGGTGATACACTGTTAAACAATCGTCGTGAGCGCATCGACAAAAGTGATACAGATCAACCCGCTTTCTTACGAAAAATTATGGACTAGCAACAAACCGTTGCCAGTTAAAATATTTAGATTGCTGAGTTTCCTGAAAAGGAAAAGGCTGACTACGACCAGCCTGTCCGTCTACCTCTTATAAGACGGACTTATTCGTAAGCTATAGATTGCTAAATCTAAAAGGAGTCCTTTGAACGGGGCTCCTTTTTTATTTGACAATAAAAATTCCAATAGTAAAAGCGTATTCTGTTGGATACAACTTATCAGGACCCTGTCTGTTCCGTTACCAGCATTTCGGATTCGTCTACCGGTACTGTAATAGTAGAATTAAATCCTTTTTTATCGGTTCGATCAATATCAAAATTCCCTTTCAGCTGGCGGGTCAGGGTAATGATCAATTTCATTCCCAACGTCTGTAGTTGGCTGGGATCAAAACCCTGTGGTAAACCAATGCCGTTATCTCTCACAGATAAAGAGACAATACCATCATCATGGCGCATCTCAACAAGAATGGTGCCACTTTCCTGATCTCCAAAAGCGTGTACATAAGAATTGACAAGCAGTTCATTCAAAATCATAGCCAGGGGTACCGCCTGTTCTATTTCCAGCTTAATCTCGTCAGATTCAATTTTGACATCAATCGATTGATTTTTCCGTTTATACGAGTGGCTTAACCGGTTTGAAAGTTTCACACAGAATCGTTTAAGATTTACATATTGCACGGAACTACCCTGGTACATCGTCTCATAAACGATAGCCAGTGACCTAAGACGGGCGTGAGAATCCTTGAGAATTTTCTCAACCGATTCATGCTCACCGGTTTTTAGCTGGAGCTCCAGAAGTGCCAAAACCATGGTAAGATTATCTTTCACCCTGTGGTTAACTTCTTTGAGCAGTTTATCACGCTCTTCAAGTGCCTCCTGAAGTGACGCTTCTCTTTGTTTCAATTGCTGGGTCTGTTCATCTACTTTTTCTGACAGATTCTTATTCCAGGTCCCGACAAGATAAATACCTCCCAGCCCGGCAGCCATAACTAAACCAACAGAAATCCAGGTGATTATCTGGAACGAACCGGTCACCTTAACAAAGTTACTCTCAACCTGGTTAGTGTATGGACCAAATTCCTGCTCCAGGCCAATAGATCCCAGAACATTTGCCCCTACAATGAATAATGTAACCACCACAACTACGCTAAAAATGGCGGTGTATATCCACTTCATATTTACCTCTGTTCTGGGAATATGAAAATACCTGGCCTTTACTCGCTCAATCGGGGGGGTACCTATAAAGAGAAATGGCGCTACAAGTACCATAGATTGCAAAAAAGTGCCCGTCCACCATCCCTTCCAAATAGTAAATGTTTGTGCAGCCGAAAGGTCATGATAGAGGCTCCAGACAAACGAACCCAGAGAGCTGGCCATAGCTGCAACAAATGCGACAGTAGTAAAAAAGGCAATATTCTTCAGGTTATCCGGTCGTGGACTAATGGGTACACTGTAGTAACAAAGACCAAAAATAGCCAATCCCAAAATGAAAGCGACCCCAAAAAGGAGAGCCCATAGTACCGGCATTTGAGAGGTATATGCGATTAAAAAAGCTGACAGGAATACCGGAATAAATCCCCATTCAAAACCCAGCCAAAACATTACCAGTGTACCCAATAAAAGTGGTGGATACATTATAAAAAAAGTATACGGTGACTGTTGACCGCCACCACTCATAAACGCTTCGGAGGGAGACATTAACCATACAGAAGCCAAACTGGCAAAGATCAGGCAAATCCAGATACCAATTAGTAATTGGACACGGACACTTTTTAGTGAATACTCCTGAAGTAAAATATCCAAAGGAATTGGATTCCACTTTCTTTCTGTAGATGTCTCCTGTTTTATGTGTTCCCTGCCTTCTCCCATTTGCCTACTATCCGGTTATTTAAAAAGATAAAATATTAGAATTTTTTAATATACATAAAAATATTTTCCTCATTCCTATTTTTTCCACGAAAATAACTGCTAATAGTACCTAATGTAGGATAAACAAATAAATTTTATATGTTTTCTGACACAGAAATTTGAATTTAAAGCCACCACAAAGCGTAAAAATGTGCCAAAAACAAAGATATGTGCGAAAACGAGGAGCTCTATATTTTTGTGGTACAGGCCAAGTTAGACTAGATCAATTTATATACAGGTATTCAAAACACATCGCTTAATAATTTAACTACAATCACCAATGCCAGCAAGGCGAAACCAAACTGCAGGTATTGCCGCCGGATTTTCAAATTAATAAAAGCCCCCACAAAACCACCGACCAATCCACCAATGGAAAGCGGAAGTGCTGTTCCCAGATCCACCACGCCAAGAGCATAGCCCGAAAGTGAAGATGAGGTACCTTCATAAAAAGCCAACTGCACCCAACCCGAGAGCGAAATTAATACGATAGCCAGGGAAGATACGCTTACTGCTTTTTGTATAGACAAACGGTAATACAAATTTAAAATAGGCACCATTACACTGCCGCCTCCAATACCTGCCAACGCGGCTACAAAACCGCCTGCTCCCCCTGTAACACCTGCCTGCTTTGGAGCAATTACAGAAAGATCATCAGCTAAATTCTTGTCTCCTCCCCGCCCTCTTTGGATAAACATGAATGCAACATAGAAAAACAACAGACTAAAAATGATGGCAAACACCTCCTCTGTATAAAAAGGTGCAGTAGCCACCTGCTTCCCAACCCAAACTCCTACTGCCCCTAACAGTCCCACACGAACGCCTTCCTTCCAAAAAAAGTTATGCTGCCTGTATTGACGAATTGAGCTCCCTGTAGCAGCAATAAACGTACAGAACAGAGATGTCCCGATAGTCCAGATTACCGGTTGAGAAATATTCGCTTCATTAAACAACAGAAACAGAATAGGAGTGAACAATACACCTCCGCCGATGCCAAATAGTCCTGCCAGTATTCCAGCCACCAACCCAACAAGCAATAAAACAAGAAAAGAGAATTCCATATTAGTAATGGTCGATAATGCTTATTTCTTCATCGGCTAAGAATCGGAAAATTCGATAATACCAGTTAAAAATGTTTGTGCCCTGCCCCCGAGTTCTACGCGATCTCCAATCAGTTTACATTCTACTTCGCCTCCTCGTTTTGATATCTGGCGTGCCTTGAGTTTTGTTCTGGCAAGCTTTTTAACCCAATAGGGTGTAAGTGCTGTATGGGCTGATCCAGTTACCGGGTCCTCGTTTATGCCAACCCCAGGTGCAAAAAAACGGGATATAAAATCGACATCCTCCTCATCACCGGGAGCGGTAACCATTATACCACGGGTATCCATTTTTTTTAGTGCCAAGAAGTTTGGAGCCAACTCTCGTACCTGCTGTTCATTTTCCAACAGAAGCAGATAGTCCATTCCCTGATAACACTCCAGCGGCCGCACTCCCAAAGCTTTGGTAATTTCCTGGGGCAGATCCGTCTTTTCCATGGAGGCTGTGGGGAAATCCATTACCAAAAGTTCTCCTTTTTGCTGTACCCTCAACTCACCACTCCTGGTTTCAAAAGTAATTGTATCAGAATCGTATCCCAGGTGCTCAAACAGTACGTGGGCTGCCGCCAGCGTAGCATGGCCACATAGATCCACCTCTGCTTCAGGGGTAAACCAACGCAAGTTAAACTGTGATCCCTCTTTTACAAAAAAAGCCGTTTCTGAGAGATTATTTTCCATCGCTATCTGCTGCATCATAGCATTATCAATCCAACTATTCAGTGGACAAACTGCAGCGGGATTACCCTCAAAAACCTTGCTGGCAAAAGCATCTATTTGGTACAGGTCAATATTCATAATTATTCTTGTTGCATTCTCGTTTGCAGCAATGAATTACAAAAATTTCCTTTGAATTCAAATTCAGTGATTCCGCAGAAAGAAAGTTATATTTGGGCTGAATTGAAATTCAAAAGAAATAGAATATAATTCGTTAAAAGCTACATTATGCATGTAGAGGCCCTAATGCAAGGAGTTCTTCCTTCATCACAATGACTTGGTCTTGCTAACCTGGTTTTTAGCGATCTGTTTTGTATTAAAGACAATATGCAATTTCATCCTCCGCATCTTTCAGAAAAGATAGGTTTCGAAACGATACGCCGGCAGGCGATATCACGCACCCGCTCTGTTATGGGACAAGAGCACCTGGAACGGATGCAGCCCTCATCCAAGCCCGATCGTGTAAAACGACTGCTGGATGAAACAGCGGAAATGATGGATCTGCTCTTAAATGATGCCGCCTTTCCTCTGGAGAACCTGAAGGATATTCGGGAATCACTCACAACTTCGAAACCAGAAGGTAGTCTGCTCTCAACGGAAGCTTTTATTGAGATACTGCAACAGGCAGCCACAGCCCGCAGAGTCAAGTCGTTCCTGGAAGAGAGAGAGGAGCGCTATCCCGTACTCAATAAACTGGCTGTAGAACTTATTCCCCTGAAAGAACTTGAACAAAAAATTAAAGACGTTATAACCGATCAGGGAGCCTTAAGAAATGATGCCAGCAGCGAACTGCAATCGATCCGTTCCCGGCTGGGGAAAAGGCAAAATGACCTGCGCAATACGATCAACAGGGTGATGAGCAGAGCTACCAAACAGGGTATGGCCTCTGATGAAGGTCCCACCCTAAGAAATGGACGT
>JBEPXS010000027.1:0-15412 GCA_041641755.1 Balneolaceae bacterium | reverse complement strand
TTACGGTTTAAGTTTCGGAGAATTTCTTCGTTCATCGAACCTCTACTTATTGTTGGTGGATATCCTTCGAAAGCTAACTAAAGAATTTTTCTGTTAAGTTAAAATGAGAAAGTTATTTAACATGTACACTTTGTTATATAAGATAACGTCCAAAAAGTTGCCTGGATTGTTTTGAAGATACATCAATATAGAAAGGTATTTTGAAGAGAATCTGAAGAACGTCAATATCCCATCAAGAATGTTGCTCAGTATCTTTTTGTTCGAATAAAATAATTCTGGTAATTATTGACCTAAAACGGTAATCCAGATTCCATTCCAATTTTTTTCAGCATTGTGTATTGCTCAAGCTATTACTCATACCTGAGGCTCTCGATGGGATCCAGTTTAGAAGCTTTAAATGCAGGATAAACACCAAAAACAAGTCCGATGATAGTCATCCCGATTATTCCTCCCACTGCTGCCAGCCAGGGAAATACTACACTAGACTCCATCCATAATGCCAATATATTACCACCTGCAATACCGATTAGCATACCGATAATTCCTCCGATCTGGCAGATTACGATTGCTTCCGTCAAAAACTGTGAAGTAATTGCTTTTTTGGTAGCACCAACAGCTTTTCGAATGCCAATTTCGCGGGTTCGTTCCGTTACCGAAACCAACATAATGTTCATTACACCAATGCCGGCACCCAGTAATGCGATTCCGCCGACTACAAATCCAAAAATATAGAGCACCCCGGTAAACTGGTCAAAAGCCCCCGAAAGCGACTCGTTGGTCTCGATCTCAAAATCATTCTCTTCACCTGGCGGAACCTTGCGAATAGTTCGCAGTGCCCCGGTGAGCTCATCCATCGATGCGCTTATCGAGGTCATGGTAGGTGCCTTAACCTGGATATCTATATTACGCTCGGTCCCATAAACATTCATTGCGGTGGTATAGGGGATGATCACGAAATTATCGAGTGAACTCCCAAATACACTCCCTTTTTCTTCAGTAAGTCCGATGATACGGTAGGGACGTCCATCAATCCGTATTGTCTTTCCAAGTGGATACTCTATATCAAAAAGCGTTTCCTGTACATCCTTTCCAATAATTGCCACCGGTCGCCCGTACTGAATGTCCTGACTACTAAAATTACGGCCGTCGGCCAGTTCATAGGCGTTATTCGTCAGGTAGTACTGGTTACTTCCCCGCACCGGGACGTTAGGCTCGGTTTCTTCATCCCCATAAATTACCTTGGTTCTGGCAAATGTTTCATCGGGACTGATATCTGTAACCAGACGGACGCGCTCCTGTAGTTCTTCAAATGTATCGAATGTGATATCCTCCCGATTGCGATAACGCTGCCAGTCCCCCCCCATCCTCACGGAAGGATATTTTGAAACATTGATTACATTACCGCCCATTAATGTCAGCGTCTCTTTAAAAAAAGTATCGAGCACAAGCACGGCCGTCGAAGCACTGATAATAGCAAACACACCAACTACAATGGCCACCAGTGTTAATGCTGAACGCAACTTATTGGCAGCCAGCGATGAAAATGCCTGTTTTATTACTTCCAGTAAATTCATATCAGCGAATGATAAAAGTTATTCATATCTGAGTGATTCAATGGGGTCAGATTTTGCCGCTCGATAGGCGGGCAGGAAACCAAAAACCATTCCAACGATAGTACAGATACCGAACGCCATGGCTACGGTCTGCCAGCTCATATGGGCTACAAAAAACTGGTTAATAATCTGTGTGGTGATGATGGAAAGCAGCACACCAATCAACCCGCCCAGGATACAGATGATCGTCGCTTCAATCAGGAACTGCCCGAGAATCTCCCAGGCTTTAGCTCCTACTGCCTTTCGGATGCCGATCTCTTTGGTACGCTCACGAACTGAAACAAACATAATATTCATAACCCCGATTCCACCGATAAACAGAGCAAGAAATGTCAGAAAAAAGCCGATGCCATAGATGGCAACCGTCATCGACTCGTACTGCTGGCGAAAAGCCTGCGGTTTGTTGATGGCAAAGTCGTTCTCCTCCATCGGATCAAGCTGACGGATACGGCGCATGAGCCCTTCAACCTCGTACTCTCCTTCTAATTGAGCCTGCTCACTAGGAAATTTAACGGTTAGCCTGACGTCGGTTCGGGTACCATAAATTTCCTGGAAAGCAGTCATCGGTATTACAACCTGGTTATCGATGTCCTGAAGTCCCAGAAAGGATCCTTGTGGCTCGAGCAAACCGATCACCAAAAAGCGCTGTCCGGCAATACGAACCTCTTTGCCCAGCGGGTATTCAAATTCAAAGAGAGCATCCAGAACGCTCTGCCCCATCACTACTACATTAGCGCCGGTTCTTTCCTCCTCAGCAGTAAAAAACCGTCCCTCCTCAATATCCATGGAACTTGTCTGGGTAACGGTTTCGGTAGCACCCTGAAGAGTAACTCCATCAGCATATTTATCACCAAAGCGAACTGTGGCGCTCCTTGTGGAACTGGCAGAAACTGCGGAGGCGAACCTGCTTCCCTCTTCAATTTGTTCGGCGTAATCTATTTTCATATCCGGTCGATTTCGGTATTCCCACCACTTGTACTCACCGCTTCCAAGTCCCCAGGGCCATTTTTCAACATAAACGACGTTTTGCCCCAGCATACTCATGCTCTTTTCAAATGCCCGGTCGATGCCGTCAACGGTGGTAGACATTGTTGTGACTGATACAATACCGATGACTATACAGGTCGTAGTTAGAAAGGCCCTAGTTTTGTTGGTCCCCAATGCCCGAAGCGATATCTTCAGACTCTCCCAAATGCTATACGTAATTCGGTAAAATTTAGACATATCTTTCCGATGATTAATCGTTTTTCAAGTAGCTCATTACGGATTTTGATAAAATTAGTTACGCTGAAATACCGCATCCCAATTTCAGAATCTGCTGATAGTTCATTATCATTTTGATCGGTTTGATGAATGCCACGTCGATACATTGTATTTTATAAAAAATTCAGAGAATAAGAACCCACTCAACAACTTTAATAAAAAACTGATTATCTGTGCCTAAACAACTGGACGTTCTTGCTTTAGCCGCTCATCCCGACGATACCGAACTTTGTTGTGGAGGTACCCTGGCCAAACTGGTACAAGTTGGAAAAAAGGTTGGTGTGCTTGATCTGACTCAGGGCGAAATGGCAACCCGTGGTACCCCAGAAGACCGTCTCCGGGAGTCTCAACAAGCTTCAGATATTTTGGGACTGGAAGTACGTGAAAACCTCGGGTTGCCAGACACTCAACTTGACAATGTCCCAGAATATCGAGAAAAAATAATCCGGGTGATCCGTAAGTACAGGCCACATATATGCCTGGTGGGCGCACCGAGTGACCGCCATCCCGACCACGGCAACGCAACCCAGCTTGAACTGGATGCCCTTTTCTATAGTGGCCTTACCAAAATTAAGACGCATGACGAGGAAGGCAATATGCAGGCCCGCTGGCGTCCCTCCCATATTTTACATTATATGCAGGACCGGCCATTCGAACCAGATCTGGTATTTGATATCACTGATACCTTTGAACTGAAAAAGGAGGCGATCCTGGCATTTGAAACTCAATTTAACGTAAAAGATACAGGTAGTGAACCAGAAAGCTACATTTCATCAAAACGTTTCTTTGAAAATATTGAAGGCCGGGCCCGTCATTATGGTCATCTTATAGGGACTAAGTTCGGAGAGCCCTTCAAATATTACAACGGTCCCATTCCATTTACTTCATTCGGAGAACTCTTTGACTCCGACCCGTTTAGATAAATATAATCTGTGGATGTGAACGAATAAGAGGTAATGGCCATAAAATCATCTTGCAGAACCATCACTTATAGCCATTATTCTCTATGTTAGCTATTTAGCTTTTCGTTCCTCGGCTGTAAAGTACTCTTGAACGGTCTTCAGCAGGAATGCATGAATCTCTTCATTTCCAGCCAGTATTCGTTGCCCGAAGAGCCAGTCATCGCCTCCCTCCCAGTCAGAAATAACTCCACCGGCTTCCTTTATGATTAAACTCGCAGCTGCCACATCCCAGGCATTCAGGGCATACTCATAAAATCCGTCAAACCGGCCGGCTGCGGTACAACACAAGTCATAGGCAGCAGATCCCGGGCGGCGAACACCATGAGTATTATGCATAAGGTATTCAAACATTTTCAGATAGTTCTCAACCAGGTGCAGATCCCGGTAGGGAAAACCGGTCCCAATAAGTGTATTTTCAGGATTCGTGACCTTTGAAATATGAATGGGTTTTCTATTCAGATATGCCCCGTTCCCGGCCGTGGCGGTAAAAAGTTCATCACGTGCTACCTCCAGCACCACTCCTACTTTGGGTTCATACTCCTCCCACATGGCTATCGAAACACAATAAAGAGGAAAACCATGGGCAAAATTAGTAGTTCCATCAATTGGGTCAACCAGCCAGGTACGATTTTCAAGTATTCGGTTCTCTTCAGTGGTTTCCTCGGCCATAATATGATCATCGGGAAACGCCATGCGTATGATCTCCAAAATTGCTTTTTCGGTTTCCAGATCGGCATCTGTTACGAGATCATTTTTGCCCTTTAGTTCAATATCAAAATTCCGATTGGTTGTGTATTGCTTAATAATTTCACCTCCCTTGCGGGCGGCCTGTTCAGCAATTGCCAACTCTTCCTGGTATGTGGACATAATTGTTTTTGGGATTGAGATTGTTTCGGAATTCGTCACAGGAAAGAAAAGGTTAAGAAGTAACGTGTAAGAATACAGGCATATTCATTTACTTTTTACTCGCAGCTCATTACTTGTCGACTACTCCTTTTCTTTCATCTTGTATTCAAATACTTTTTCAGTAACACGTTTGGCTTCATCGGAGTCGGGATCGGGGAAAAGTTCATCAAGAGGCGACTGCTGTAGCAGAGTTCGTTGGCGACCCACCTCTTTCATGGTACGCATTACTTTTTTTCGCTCCTCGGCGGTTTCACTGTCCCTGTATTTTTGATACAGGTCAATCTGCAAGCGATCCATGTAATGAATTTTGAGTGCTTTTAAAGCACCTTTTGCCGTTGCATAGGGATTTTTATCACGTTTATAATGAACACCGGTTTTCTCCGAATGCCGTTCACTAACTGAGTGCTCTTCAAGTGCTATTTCACCGACCAACTTCGGGTAAGGATGCTCGCGGTCAGCATATTCTTGTACTGAAATTTTTTTATCCTCTTTATAACGATCAATAATATCCAGATAAAACGTTTTTAGCTGCTCATCCTCAAACTGCTGCTCGTTACAAAGTGACCCGATATAATCGATCATTTCCCGGCCGTACATCAACATCAGACGGATGAGTTCCTTCTCGTAATTTGGTTTTTTTCCTGGAGATGTCTTTCCCTTGGATCTCCGGTCATCCTCCGTATTTTCAACCTTCTTTTCAAATGCCTGCGTATGCTGGTCCGGCTGTGGAGGTACAGGTGCGCGTTGCTGGCGGTTTCGTTCACGCTGTTCCCGACGCTTCCTTCTTCTTCGGGCCCGCTCTTTTTGGTCTTTCATTTCCTTTAGAATTTTTCCCAATTCTTCAAAAAGGGCCCGATCACCTATTTTAGCCAGCTGGTTCAGATGCTGTACATACGTTTCCCTGGATACCTGATCTGGCATATGAGCAATACTTTCCAGGGCCTCGGTAATCACCTTCTTTTTTTCGGACGGATCGTCCCATCGCCCTTCCTCCTGGGCCTTGTGGATCAGATAGGACAGAAAGTCTTCTGAGTTTTCTTTTTTTAACTCCAGGAAGGAGTCTTTGCCAAACTGACGAACAAAGGAGTCGGGATCTTCACCTTCTGGCAGCTCCAGCAACTTTACGTCCATTCCTTCTTCCAGCCCGATGTTAATGCCCCGCTTCATAGCAGCCTGCCCGGCACTGTCAGAATCATAAATCATAATAATGCTATCTCCATAGCGATGCAGCAGGTGCATCTGTCCCTTTGTAAGTGACGTACCGCTGGAGGCCACCACATTTTCAATATCATGCTGATTCAGTGTAATCACATCCGTATAGCCCTCAACAAGTAATACATTACCTGTTTTACGTATACCGCTTTTAGCAAAATTAACACCGTACAACACTTCACTCTTGTTGTATACCTTGGTCTGTGGAGAATTGATATACTTTGCCGATTTCTGGTTCCCCAAAACACGTCCTGCAAAAGCGATTACTTTGCCTGAAGGATTAAATATCGGAAACATCAACCGGCCACGGAAGGCGTCATAATATCCAGATCCCCGTTTACTTGGCTTAATCAAGCCGGCTTCCAACAGGTATTCCTCGTTCAGCCCCGAATCGAGAGCAGCTTTATAGAACTTCTCTCCATCCCTGGGAGCATAGCCCAGTCCGAATTGCTGCATAATCTGCCGGTTGTACCCTCTTTGCTGCAAATATTGGCGGGCCTGTTCAGCTTCATTACTTTCAATCAACTGACGGTAGTAGTAAACGCCGGCATAACGGAGGGCGTGATAGATACCTTCTCGAAGATTATGCTCCTCATCAAACTCTTCAGCTTCCTCTTCGGGCAGCGATACACCAAATCGATCAGCCAACGTTCGCATCGCCTCCACAAACCCGATCCCTTCCATCTCCATGACAAAATTGAATACGTCACCGGACTCCCCGCACCCAAAACATTTGTAGATGCCGAGATCAGGTGTAACATGGAAGGAAGGCGTATTCTCCTCATGGAATGGACATAAACCTTTGTAGCTGCGTCCAGACCGCTTCAGCTTAACATAGTCTTCCACCACCTCGACGATATCGGCAGTTTCACGAATTTCTTCTTTTTTGGAATCTGGAATCATAGATTTTGTCTCTTACCTAACCAACCATGATAAGGTAAAAGGATATTATTTTCACCCATGATTCTTAACAGTTGTAGAGAGCTTTACAAAACCCGTGATTTTTCAAAGCCTTCTTGGAAATTCTAAAACTATGCCTCTTCTGCTTTTGGCAAATCACCCTTTAGTCGGTATATTCCCACCGAAAAATTAACGTCAATTCCAACTTATTAAATCCTGATTCATGAGCGTACTCGTAGGTAATGAAACACGATTGGTAGTACAAGGCTTTACCGGAAGTGAAGGAAGCTTTCATGCCGAACAAATGATTGAATATGGAACAAACGTAGTTGCCGGTGTAACCCCCGGTAAAGGAGGCCAAAAGCACCTTGACCGACCTGTTTTTAACACCGTGGCAGAAGCAGTAGAAATAGAAGAAGCCAATACTTCCGTAATCTTCGTGCCTCCCGCCTTTGCAGGTGATGCAATATCAGAAGCTGCTTTTGCAGGTATTGAAGTAATAATTTGTATTACTGAGGGCATTCCCGTTAAAGATATGATTACGGCCAAAGAGATTGTTAACAGCCACGGAGCTACGCTCATTGGACCTAATTGCCCTGGCGTTATCACACCCGGAGAAGCGAAAGTTGGTATTATGCCCGGTAACATTTTTATCCCCGGCAGTGTGGGACTTATCTCACGCTCCGGTACCCTTACCTACGAGGCGGTTGATCAGCTCACAAAAGCTGACTTGGGACAAAGTACGGCAATCGGAATCGGCGGTGATCCCGTCATCGGCACCAACCACACCGATGCTGTCAAGCTTTTTGAAGAAGATCCTGACACGGATGCTATTGTTTTAATCGGGGAGATCGGTGGTACGGCCGAGGAAGAAGCTGCTGAATATATTCAAGAAAATGTAGATAAGCCGGTTGTAGCTTTCATAGCAGGTAGCACGGCCCCTCCCGGTCGGCGCATGGGGCATGCAGGTGCCATCATTTCTGGTGGACAGGGTACCGCTGAAGATAAGAAAAAAGCACTGCGTGAAGCCGGGGTAACAGTCGTTGACAGTCCGGCTGAAATAGGTGTAACACTCAAAAAACTAATTTCGGCTTAACAACTGCAGGCTTCCTACAAGATATTCCGAAAGAAAGGTGTCATTTTTCCACAGGATGACACCTTTTTTATTTGTCTGGATTTCCCGCATTCCAGCAACTGGTATCCTGCCCCACGATCGGCATACTGAATTTTATACTGTCGGGTATCGACATAAGGGGCATATTATGCCGGAAACTTTCATTTTTTATTATGGGCATATTGAAATTTTTGCACGGGTTTTGAAGCTGAATAGAATCAGGAGTAGCAACTCTTGGTAACTTTGCGCCCAGTGAATCTCTCTGAATTAACCCATACGAATCAATCCGATTCCTAATAGTGGGATTTTTCACATTTTGTCCCTCTCCATGCTTTATTCCTACCGCCAACAACAGACCTGAGATCAATACCAGCTGTAATTTCATATTATCTCCTCGTTAATGAACATCCCGTTTATATTTAGAGCATGGGTAATGAATTACATATCTCCACCCATTTTTGTTCATCCTGAATCTACTCAACGATCTGAATTGTTAATTGTTCTATTCCTGCTACGGTGAAATTACAATCTCTTAATTAAGAATTTATAACTGGTAATCACGCTTTATATCCCTGATTTTTAAATTGACAGTAAAAAATATATTACCTCATATTGCATAAGAAATGAAAAATTGGAATCGGCTATATCACTTGCTCTCTGTTGCCATTGGGATATTTGTACTTTGCGCCCTCCCGAAAGCAGCTTTAGCACAGGATAGAGATGTGATCATCGATGTATCGGCCGAAGTAACAAGTTCTATCGAACTGATTACCCTTCAATCCATGGAACTTGCAGCAGAAGAGGCTGAAAACAACATAATCAACATTGATCCCACTTCTAGTCCCAACGCAGGCAAAATGGTAGCTTTGGGAAATCCCAATTCTGAAATACGTGTCAGCTACCTGCAAACCCGAGAACTGGCAAGCGCAGAGAATAGTGAAACGCTGACGTTTAACTATCTGGTATCTGGTAATCAGGAGGAGGATCAAAACACATCCGAATTATTAGATCTGGAGAACCGGGACTTTTCTTTCAACCAGGATGGAGAATTTTATCTGTGGATTGGAGGCAGCGTAGACATCTCTACAGCTTCACCGGGCAACTATCAAGGTGAATTTACCTTAGAAATTGAATACATATAATGATCAGAGCATATCTCATATCGATTATTTTTTTTGCGCTGACTGGCGCTGGGTATACCCAGGAAATCGACTTCGGGGATTATGGCAACTATACGCTTACAGCAGATGAACTAAATAACGACGACCTTAACTTCGGGCAGGTAATAACCAACAGTGGGAACCATTCTATTGATATCAACAACGCCAAAATTGTTCAGATAACCGGCGTCAAATACCTGGATGTGATTGTTGAAGTAACGGCGGAAAATGCCTTGTTTCTCAATGGCAATACCGGCTATGCAGGTGATGTACAGAAATCATTACCATTGACGTTGGAAGCAGCATATGCCAACAATGCAGGACAGCCCTCGTTGGGTCAGGCTAAAATTATAAATGTTGCTACCAACAACTTTACCAAACAGTTTCCCATCCTGGAACGGCAAAGTCGTCCACCGGGACCACCTCCGCCGCCGCCAACTAATGAATTTGATCAGTCCCGTGTAGAAGAAACTGCCTATTTATATATCTATGGTTCAATCAATGTTGGTGACGTTGATGCCGGATCCTACTCAAGCCAAATAACAGTCACTATCAGCTATGACTAAGAAATGGGGCTCCATATCCAGGATACTGTTAACAGGCATTTTCTTATTCACCTGCCTTACCCCTTCTATTTATGGACAGTTTTTAGACCTCAGGCTAAATGTTAATTCAAGACTAACCGCTGAAACAATTCGGCCACTGACCTTCGGTACTGTTGTCACGAACAGCGGACAAGTTCAAATAAACCTGGGGGATATTGAAATGGGAATATTCAGCGTTACAGCGCTGGAAGATCAAATATTACTTGCCAGGCTCAATACACCTGATGAGCTGTCCCATGAAAATCCAGAAGTCACTGAAACAATACCACTTGAGCTGGAATCACGATATGGCTATTCTATGGTAAACTATCAGAATTCGTATCCCATGGAGAGTAATAGCAACAGTATTCCCGTTCCTGCTAATTCAGGTTCCAGCCCCTGGACTACCTTCTACATTTATGTTTACGGAGCAGTAAATATCGGTGACGTACCGGACGGTACCTATAGTGATGAAATCCTGTTAGAAGTAGAATATCTTTGAATCCAAAGCCTGTTCTAATTCCTCCCTCTTTATACTCCTGTCTATTGACTCGAACAAATACAGTAATTATTTGATTGCTATAATTTTAAGAATGTAAACTCTCCCTCTGTTGCCCCCAGTCCTCGGTATTAAACTATTATAATTTGCCTTCCTGGATCCAGCTTTTATCTTCTACCAGAGATTCAAAATAAGGACAAAATGAAGAAGAAAGACGGCAATATTAAGACCCTCTAAAATAGATTAAAGCCTTCTTAATTAATGCATCCTAATTGTCGAGAAGGCCTTTTTTTGATAATATGTAAGTGAAATAAACAAACAACGTAACGGACTTAACAAGAACTAAATTTTAAAATTATGAAACGCTCAATCTCATTACTTTCGGCCTTAGCATTTGTACTTGTTCTTAGCGGAAGCTCATTTGCACAAACTTCAGACAACGCTACTATTGACGCAGCTGCAGAAGTAGTTGCCGACCTAACGGTAACCCAATTGCAAGGTGTCGATTTTGGCATCATCCAGCAGAATTTAGCTACCGATCCTACAATAGACCCCAGCGACGGAAGCACCTCCGGCGATTTCAATGGAACTCCATCTGTACAGGTCGGATTTGTATCGGTTGACGGAACTTCTGATCAATCAGTATTGGTAACGGTACCCGGTACTATTACACTCAGCAACGGTGATAACATTACATTTACTCCTTCTTACAACTACACATTGGAAAACCTTGCTGCAGGTGCCAGTTCATGGACCGCTGCCGGATCAAATACCACTGCTAACTTTAGCATGACGTTGGATGGTGCAGCAAACAATGACGATGGAGTCAATACCATTCTCGTTGGTGGTTCACTTTCTGAAAGTGTATCCGGCGATCTGACCAGTGGCAGCTATACCGGAAGTGCAACGATTTCTGTTGACTATCAGTAAGATTTACTACTCTTGCCAATTTAAAAGCTTCAGGATAGTATCATTCTCCTGAAGCTTTTTTTATACAAATCAACATTATATATATTGTAACCTTATTTTTTTAGACTAAAACATTCTGGTATAAAAATGATTGAAAAGACAAGTTTTAAAAAGGTTACAATTTACGCGGTTATTGTTTTGGCTGTCCTTATGGCACTCCCATCTGAAACCTCCGCTCAGGTAAGCATTGCTCCTACATCCCTGTTCTTTGACAGTCAAAATCGTTTCAGCTCCTTGACAGTAAGTAACGGAGGACAACAAGCGCAGGAGATTTCAATAAACATGGAATTCGGCTATCCAACAACTGAAGATGGGAACTTGTTAATCAAACGAGATTCGATTTTAGCTTCTAAAAAGTCACTGGCTCCCTGGCTGAAAGTGTTTCCACAGAACTTTACCTTACAGCCCAACCAACGCCAGGTTGTTCGCTTTGTAACCCAGCCCCCTCAAAATCTCGATCCCGGAGGATACTGGTCGCGTGTAGAGATAACTTCGAATCCTGTTTCTCCCCCTATTGAAGCAGTCAGTGAAGGTCAGGTTGGCGCCCAAATTAAATTAGTTGTCAACCAGGTAATTGCCGCTCACTTTCACTCAAAAGGAGCAAAAACCGGGGTACAGGTTAATGAGGTGGATTTCATCCAAAGTGACACTACGCAATCAGCAGATATAGAAGTGGATCTTGAACAAACAGGTAATGCTCCCTTCATCGGGTCAATTCAACTTCGATTGATGGATTCGGCCGGAGAGACAGTATTTAATCAAACGACAACGGTTTCAGTTTATACAACCATCACACGGACCTTTAGCATAGATACTTCCAGGCTTGATTCAGGTAATTACACGTTGTCCGGCTCCATTAAATCTCAACGCAGAGATATCAGTCAAGATAATTTATTGCAGACAGAGCCAGTAAATTTTGAAAAGAAAGTTGTTATTGAGTGATCCGATGGAAAAACATATTCATTGGACACTTCTTTAAATGGGCAGCACTGAGCCTGTTGCTCTCCCTGTCTTTATACTCATTTTCTCACGGCCAACAATCTTCTTCCGCCACTGAAGTTCCTCTTACTTTCCAGTACCGGGGTGTGGTTAATGTGTATGTAACCAGCTATTACAAAGATGACCAATTTTATCTACCGGTAAGTGAACTATTAAGTATACTTGAGATACAGCATCAGATTGATCAGGGTGCTCTCACTATATCGGGTACCTATCTCGGAGAAACTGAATATAAATTTGATTTTAAGAATCAGATAGTCCAGGCGGGAGAAACCAAAATTGAGCTACAGGTTGAGGATTTTTTAATACCAGAAATAGACTATTACATCAAGCCATCAATTTTTGAAAAACTCTTTGATCTTGAGTTTACGACCAACTTTAATAACCTTACCCTTGACTTGGAGACGGAAGACAAAATGCCGGTTGTTGCACGTTATGAACGTGAGCAAAAACGTAAACAGCTAGATCGAGAACAACCTCATTACCGGCGTTCTTATCATCCTCTCAGGTATGACAGAGATTACGGTACACTGGATGGCGCCTTCCTTGACTATAATCTTTCAACAATACACACCAGTGGTTCCTCCCTGTTTACTTTCAGCAATGCTTTGGGCATTGAACTACTGGGAGGTGATATTCAGGGAAATATTTTCGGTGCATATTCAAGACAACAACAATCACTCACGACCAGTGGGTTGCGGTGGCGTTACGTGCAACGGAACAACGATTACTTCACCAATGGTATAATAGGCCAGACAAATTCCGAAGGATTTGCCAATCGTTCTATACGTGGAATTAAAGTCTCGAACAAACCAATTGAACCCCGCCAACTTTTTGACCGATACGTGATTGATGGCAGTACAACTCCACTTTCTGAAGTGGAACTATACCTGAATAACAGATTGGTTGATTTCCAGGAAGCTGATGAAAGTGGCAACTACCGTTTTGTAGTGCCATTAACCTACGGTAGTACAAACTATTCGCTACGTATCTATACGCCTTCGGGACGAGCCATCGAACGCAGCAACCGCATTCAGATTCCCTTTGACTATCTTCCCAAGGGAGAGGTTGACTACACCGTAAGTGCAGGAGAACTTACTACACCCATTCTGGGAACCACCGAGGGTGGATATATGGGCGCAGCGTCCGTCTCTGCCGGATTGAGTGACTGGTTGACAGCCCGCCTCTCAACCGAGTACTTAGCCAAGTATCACGGCTCAATGCCTTCTGTAACCGGTACCTTAAACGCCCGTTTATTTTCAAATTATCTGCTCAGTGCAAATATAAATTCTGACAATTTCTATCGGCTTACTTCCAGCGTGGTTTACAGTTCGGGGGCCAGCTGGAGTCTCTCATATGATTATAATCCTGATAATATCCGATTATATAGTACAGGGAGCAGTGAACACCGGGCCAGCGTAAACATCTTTACCCCCTTCAATATCGGCTCGGTTCCACTCAATATTCGATGGTCGTCTACCTACCAGCAAAATCAGTTGTCAGATTTATTACGCTATCGTGCAGACATCAGCAGTCGCTTCGGTCGCTTAAACGTCAGGCTTGGTTACAGGGATCAACAGGCAGGGCCTGTATCGTTTATTGCCAGTCCGGGCTCTCGCTTAACCAACTCATACACCTACTCGTTGGGGCGGCGCAGTAGTATTCCCGGGGTCTTCAGGGGAATGTTCATCCGTGGACAGGTAAACTATCTTCCCGGACTTGACCAATTTGAAGAGATGGAATTTCAGCTCTCACGAGATATTCAACGAACGGGCCGGATACAGCTCTCTTACGGTCGTAATTTTTTGGGAGATTTCAACACCTTCGGCCTGAACATAACCATTGATTTTGACAAGATCCGGAGCAACACCTCCTCTACCTCAAATGGGTCCCAGTTCTCGTTCACTCAAAACGTTAGAGGCTCTATTGGTTATGATCCTTATTGGGATCAGGTTCTTTTCCATAACCGTCAACAAGTTGGCCAGTCTGGTGCAGCTGTCAGAATGTTTGTAGATATGAACAATGACGGTAGTTACCAGCAAGAAACCGACGAAATTATCAATGATTCTGCTGTTCGCTTAAATCGCTCCGGCGGACGTACCACAATCAAAAATGGAGTTAGCTACATTTCTCAGCTTCTGCCCTATTATCGGTATGACATTGAGATAAATAAGGGAGCACTCAGTAATCCGCTTCTTGTCCCCGATGTTGAACAATTTTCCATCATAACCGATCCTAACCAATATAAGCCGATTGAGGTCCCCTTCTATCAATCCGGCGTGATCTCCGGCAAGGTAGAACGGCTACAGGTCCAGGGACAAGATACTACTATAAGTGGCTTGTCTGGTGTACGACTTTACCTGGAGTCTGCCGAGGAAGATACTGTTGGCAAAGATCCCCATTCTGAGACTGTACGTACTTTTTCCGATGGATCTTTCTACACCTACGAGGTTCCGCCCGGAAAGTATAACCTATATATCGATCCCAGTCAGCTGGAGTTCCTGGATGCAGTATCCCGGCCGGATACGATGCATATTGAGGTTGAATCACTGGCTGAAGGCGATTTTATTCAGGACTTGAGCTTTAGAGTCATTCCGCGTCAACCACAGAAGGATACAGCCGATACCGACCAGAAGAAGGACGTTACGCAAAAGGTCCGGGAAGATACTCAAAGGTACCAGATCCAAATTGTTAGTTATAGCCTGCTTGAAAACGCAAAAGATGCTGCCATGGGAGCCGAAGAAAAGTTCGGATCTCCATTTAATATATTATATAACCATTATACCGGGCTTTTTGCTGTAAGATCAAGACCTGTAGTGGGATTGGACCAGGCTGTGGATCTGCTAATAAAAATTCGTGATAACAGTAACTTTAATAACCCGGCTCTGGTTGTCTTACATGACGATGATACGCAATTTACCGTTCAGCTTGCCAAATTTACCTCTGCCCAACAGGCTCAACAATTTATTGATGAATCTGAAAATAAACTTGATCTGGAATTAACATATCATCTAGATCAAAAGGACAATCTATTTAAAGTTTGGACTGAACCAGTAAAAACCCAAAAGGCAATCAAGAAACTGTTAACCAAACTTAAAGATCTGCCCAGGTTTATCGATGCTTTCATCCCAAAATATGCTGAGCTAATTTTCGACAGCCGGAACTTTGTTTATGAAATCTATCTTCGGGACATAACCGATAGTTCCGAGCTGGACTTACCTTCAGCAATAT
>JBEPXS010000026.1:0-15647 GCA_041641755.1 Balneolaceae bacterium | reverse complement strand
ACGAGTACATACCCCAGGCGTTGATGCTTTCGGTTGCCGGCTGTCCAAAATCACTGAAGTAGAGCTCGGTCTGCCATTCGAACGACTTGTAGGTATTATACCGGATCGGCTTCCATTTGTAGGTGATATCAAGACCTCCAATCCTGGATTTTTGACCGAGTTCATTTTCCCCGACAGCTCCACTCAGTCCTACCTCAAGGGTTGAATTGTCACTCAGTTCCCAGAAATTTTTTAGATGGCCAACCATTTGCGGTTGATTGCTATCGTCACTGTAGGCAAACAGTGGTCCCTCTTCGGACCCACGTGTTACCTCGACAATAAGTTCCTGGTAAAAATTGGGATTTGGTACGAGCCAGCTCAGTGAAGCTCCCTGGTCGATAAGCGCTTCCCCAAAAAACTTCTCATAGGCAACCGGTACGTCAATGACAGGCAGCGCGTGGCGGTGAACAGTGTTGATACGCCCGAAGGACTGCCGGAACTTACCGGCTTTGAGCTGCAGGTTGAACGGCAGGCTCAGCGTTTTAAGATAGACCTCTTCAATTTTTGCATTCAGTTCTCCGCCCTCTCCCTCAAACACCGGATAAAACTCGGCCGTAGCATAGGGATCGATCGCTGAGCTGAAATTTAGTTCAACGCCCTGGACATAGGCATCCCAGTTGCGGTCGCCCCCACTGGTGTACAGGCTGCGGAAATCCCCGATTGCACTGATTTCCGGATTACGCGTAGCCGGTGTAGCCTGAGCAGATCGACTTTGTTGAGATGAATTTTCGGAGTCTTCAGACTGCTCCATTTGTCGGCGTATATCCTCAATCGATACAGAATCGGCCGAGGTACTATCCTGTTGGGCGTTAACCGTTTGCAGTAAAAAAAACGAAATAACGACACTAAGAAATAGAAAACGTAAAATAAACTGGTGTTTTTGCATAACGAATATCATATATAATACGACAAGAGCCGCTGAAAGCTCTGCTGGATTTGATAGTTGGATTTTTATTTTTTGAAAAAATCGCTATGCGATAAAGGGAGGCGAACGTCCCAGTACAAGAATAGATATGCGTTGAGGCCGGACTTCTACATCATGACTCTTTACAATAGAGAAAGGTTCTAAAAAAGACATACCCTCTATGTCGGGAGTTTCAAAGCTTTTTAGAACATAGCCACAGATAGGACAGAGTACAGAGTCGGTAGTGAGATGATGCCCGGTATCCGAAAGGTTTGATGAATCGTGATGAAATTCGAGATCATGATGTGAGTGAAGCGTAGATGCTGCAAGCCCGATGCTTAGGAGCATCAAGAGAGACCAAACAACACCTGATTTCAATCTATATTTCATCATGAATTTTCTGTCATTTAACAAACTTAAATTAGACTTTTAGTACATTTCTACCAAATAGAAACCGTTAAAAGTTATATCCTACTTTGTTTATTAATTTCCTGTTTTATAAACCTCACTTGTAACTTTCCTCATAATTTCTTCAATTTCAGTAACATATCTACAGATAAAAACATCATACCATGCGTAAACTTGTTTGCCTGTTCCTGACCACCGTATTATTACTATCGGCCTGTACTTCCTCCAAAAAACTGCTGGAGAAAGGCCAATACGATAAAGCTATCAACAAATCCGCTGAAAAACTGCGAAAAAAGCCCAACGACACTGAAGAACTGCAGGTATTGAAAGAGGCCTATCGGCAGGCAAATCTTTTTGATAAAGAACGGATCGGCTTTCTTGAAGCAGAACGGCGTGATGAAAACTGGCTGGAGATCTACTTCCTGTATTCCCAGCTTGAAAACCGGCAGGATGTGATACGTTCGCTGCCGACCAGCCTCCGGAGCCAGTTTACCCTCGTCGATTATGACCAGGAGATTATAGAATCCAAAAAAAGTGCGGCAGAGGCGATGTATCAGCAGGGATTGGAATACCTGGACCGCGGCGACAGGCAGAGTGCACGGCAGGCATACCGGGAGTTCAGAGAGGTGAAAAACCTCTACGCCGATTACAAAGATGTGAATCGGCTGCTGGATGAAGCCCAGTTCCTCGGCACCAACTTTGTACTGCTGCAGATCGAAAACAATTCGGATAAGGTACTGCCGGAAGACTTTGATACGGAACTGCGAAAAATCGGTCTCGGGGAACTCAATACACAGTGGGTACAATATGAAACCTACCCCGACAGTTCCATGCGGTATGACTATAACCTGGTGCTGAATATTAGGGAAATAGCTGTTTCACCAGAGCAGGTGGAGACCCGGAAGTACACGGAGACCAAAGAAATTCAGGACGGTATGAAATACGTGTTGGATCAAAACGGAAATGTTAAGAAAGACTCTCTGGGTAACGATATCAAAGAGCCTAATATGGTCACGATTGCTGCTGACGTCACTGAGTCCATCCAACGAAAGAGCGCGCTGGTCGGGGGATCATTGGATTATATTGATCGGCGGACCAACCAGCTTGTAAAAACGGAACAGATATCGGTGGAGGCTGTGTTTGAGCATTTTTCAGCTGTGGCTGCCGGTAATGAAGAAGCGCTCTCCGATGAGACCTTTCAAAAGGTCGGCAGCCGTCCGGCCCCCTTCCCGAGCAACGAAGCGATGCTGATGGACGCAGCCGAACACCTGAAAGACCGTGCTAAAGCCATCATTTATCGAAACCGGGATCTGCTGTCACAATAATTCTTCCCAAATTTTGGATGCCATCAATTTGAGTTGGGATTCCTCTTCTGTTCCAACATAGGTGTTCTCAGCATTCCGGGCAGGGTTTGATTCTTCTCCCGGTCGAACTCGTCCAGTCCCAGTTTAATCTCCTCAGGGTTAGGGTTAAGTCGAAAAGTATGAGCCAGTCGGTCCCAAAATGAAAACAGAGAGCTGTCGTTGGAATCGGTCTCCGGTTGCCATCGGGAATGGTGAACGCGATGCATGTTGGAGGAAACAATGACGGATTGTTTACTTCGGAGGCATGATGTTATTGAGAACTCGGGAAGTCACCTTAATATATCTTTAACTTCTAAATTATTAGTGTATAGATAGTGATTCTACTCTTGAGGAAGCCCAAATTATGTTGGAATTGGATTCAAGGTTCAAGATTCGAGATTTCTTGATGATTAAATCCATATAATAGCTTTTCGGATACATTTCCTTACCTTCATGATGGATAGTTATAAAGAGTGAACCGCATAAAGATTAAACCTAGCCAGTATGACTAATCGATTTGAAGAGACACCTCCCGTAGAAACCGACAGTAACAAAAAAACGGTGGCTTCCTCCCGTGTTCGTATGAACGAGCTGGTGATGCCCAACGATACGAATCCGCTTGGCAAGCTAATGGGAGGTCGTCTGATGCAGTGGATGGATGTCTGCTCTGCGATTTCGGCCCAGCGACACTGCAATCGGAATGTGGTTACGGTATCGGTGGATAGTGTTGAGTTCAAGAATGCTATCGATCTGGGAGAGGTAGTTGTCATAGAAGGCGAAGTGACACGTACGTTTAATACCTCAATGGAGGTTGCAATGCAGGTTTGGGCGGAAAACCTGCGCACCGGAGAACGACGCCTATGTACTACTTCATACTACACCTTTGTAGCGGTGGATGCCGACGGCCAGCCGGTCCCGGTACCCAAAATTATTCCAAAAACTGATTTTGAACAGGAACGCTATGACCAGGCCGAAGAACGACGCGAAATGCGCCTGCATATTTCCAAACAACACGATGACACTCAGCGACGAAAAAACAGTAAGAAAAATGATGAATGAGTATATATCAAATCACAGGTTTATACCCAGACCACAATAGTTCAGCAAGGGTGATTCATCCGGCAATAATTTAGTCGTAGAATCAAAAGGGATTACTGACATAAATTTCAGTACATCCGGCTTATCCAAAACCCGGGAATCACTACTCGTCGTTTTACAGCAGTTCGGGTTCAGTTGTTTTATCCGAGCTTAAGTGGCACAAAAAAATGGTTAGTAACCTCTAGGCAAATCGATCGGCCAGCCGGTTGATGAGGTAGCTGCTCTCTTCAAGCGCCTGTGTTGCAAAACTGCCAAAGAAATCAGTCACGGACTCGAACTCTTTTATAAATCCTTCCTTGTCATCCTCCTCTACCATCTCCATCAGTTTTTTGTGGTGTTCAAAAAAACTGAGCAGCAGATCCCGACGCTCTTTATTGGCAAATACAATATCTGCATAAAGTTCAGCACTCTGGGCAAAAATTCGGCCGGTCATCATCAGTTCGGCTCGATAGATCGGGCTGGAGTAATCAAGGATATCCTGTGGTTTCAAGTCGTAACTTTTCATAAAAGAGCCGTGCAGCAAGGCAACAAAATGCCGCAATCCCTGCACCAGGTGCATAACGTGATCGTGTTTTTCGGGATCAGCTTCAATAATCTGCATTCCCCAGAGCTCGCACTGTTTCTTGAACCAAGTCAGATCTCCGTCTCCCCGTGCCGGACAAAAAACCATCAACTGCTTAGAAAGATTATGCACATCGGGTCCGTGCATCGGGTGAAGCCCAAGTACGGGTCCTTCGTGATTTTCCAGCATGGTAGAGATTGGGTCAGATTTGTTACTGGTAAAATCTGCAAGGATAGTATCTCTTTTAAGCTTCGGAGCCAGCCGCTTAATAACATCATCGGTAACGTTAATCGGCACGGTTACAATGGCCATATCAAGCTTCGGGGCCATCTCCTCAAGCTCATGCCAGTTATTTTTGTCAATCTTATAGAGATGGTGACCGGTCTGCTCGATGATCCGTGCATACAAACTACCCATCCCTCCCCGGGCACCAACGATTAAAATGTGCTTTGGCTCTTTCGTGGCACGGGGAAATTCCCGGGTCGACTGGCTGGCGCGTGACGAAGACATGATCATTCGCAAAAAGTCTTCTGCCCAGTCCGCATCAAGTCCGCGCCGCTCGGCTTCTTTACGGAACGATTCTGTTTTGGCATCTTCGCGGTGAGCAACAAAAATCGGCAGCTGGTTTTTTATTTTTTTATCCAACACCGTATTGACAATTTCTGTACGTTCGGCCAGCAGGTCCAAAATCTGCTTGTCAATTTCATCGATTCGTTCCCTCTGGGGGGTCAGGTTCTGTTCTTCCGGAGTCATTTTAAGAAATAAGTTTATCTCGTCAGTTTATTTAAACGATATGTGATGTATAAAAAGTCAAAAAATTTTACTGTCAATTGGCCTAAAAATATGTGATTTTTGGAGAATGATAAGCACTAATTTTTGTTTAGTAGTGATTCGACAATATAACGCCATTAACGATCTTTAAACGGGAGGGAATTCATTCTTTCCCAACAATCAGGATTAAGTAGAAGGTAACATCCAGTATATGTCCCATTTTGATTTACAGTCCCCTTTTCCACCGGCCGGCGATCAGCCCGAAGCTATTGAAGAACTGGTAGAAGGTCTTGAGCGCGGAGATCAATTTCAAACTTTACTTGGAATTACCGGTTCGGGCAAAACCCGTACGGTTGCAGATGTTATCAACCAGGTAGAGCGACCGACGCTGGTGATGAGCCACAACAAAACACTGGCGGCCCAGCTCTATCGCGAACTGAGTGACTTTTTCCCGGATAACCGGGTAGAGTTTTTTATCTCCTACTATGATTATTACCAGCCCGAGGCGTATCTGTCCTCGCAGGATAAGTATATCGAAAAGGATCTGTCTATTAATGATGAAATTCAGCGCCTCCGACTTCGGGCCACAAGCTCACTGCTCTCCGGTCGCCGGGATGTTATTATCGTCTCATCGGTCAGTTGTATTTACGGTATCGGCTCTCCCTCGGAGTATGCCAAACTGATCATCAACCTGGAACAAGGGATGGAGATAGCCCGCAACAAGCTGTTGTATGATCTGGTGGACCTCCACTACACGCGAAAAGATCATGACTTCGGACGGGGTACGTTCCGTGTTCGCGGCGACGTGGTGGACCTGTATCCAGCCTATGCTGAAGATGGGCTGCGTATTCAATTTTGGGGCGACGAGATCGAAAAAATGGAAATATTTGACGTGGACAGCGGCGAGGTGCTGGAAACGGTACAGGAGTTTAAGATTTATCCCGCCTCACACTACGTTACCACCCAGGACCGACTGGAACAGGCAATAGACCAGATTCGGGAGGAGATGCACTGGCGGGTTGAAGTTTTGAAAGATGAGCAGCGGTTCCTGGAAGCCAAACGGCTGGAGCAACGTACACTTTTTGATATAGAGATGATGCAGGAGATCGGTTACTGCTCCGGTATCGAAAACTACTCCCGCTATCTTAGTAACCGAAAACCCGGCGAACGCCCCTACTGCCTGTTCGATTATTTCCCGGATGATTTTCTCCTTGTTGTAGATGAGAGTCACCAAACGGTTCCTCAGGTTTCCGCTATGTACGGCGGAGACCGCTCCCGGAAATTAGAGCTGGTTGAACACGGTTTTCGACTCCCTTCCGCACTGGATAACCGTCCGCTGACCTTCGAAGAATGGGAATCTGTGATTAATCAGTGCATTTTTGTAAGTGCAACGCCCAGTGATTATGAGCTGGAACAGAGCGGGGGCGTCGTCGTTGAACAGATTGTACGACCCACCGGCCTCATGGAACCTGAAATTGAAGTCCGCCCGGTAGACAACCAGATTGATGATCTTATTGACGAAATCCGTGATCGGGTTGCAAAAGGTGACCGGGTACTCTGTATTACTCTTACCAAACGGCTGAGTGAGGAGTTGAGTGAGTATCTCAAA
This sequence comes from Balneolaceae bacterium, assembly GCA_041641755.1. Lineage (GTDB taxonomy): Bacteria > Bacteroidota > Rhodothermia > Balneolales > Balneolaceae > JAMQKA01. Next base: position 8,913 of record JBEPXS010000026.1, on the reverse strand, counting down.
AATATTGGGATCTCAGCTGCCTATATGCACAGCGAACTCAATGCGATGGAGCGGGTTGAAGTGCTCTACAAATACCGCCGAGGCGATTTTAACGTGCTGGTGGGTATTAACCTGTTGCGGGAGGGAATCGACATTCCCGAATTAAGCCTTGTAGCTATCCTGGATGCTGACAAAGAGGGCTTTCTCCGGTCAGAGACCTCGCTATTCCAGATCGTGGGGCGGGCCGCCCGTAACGTGGAAGGAAAGGCGATTCTTTATGCCAACAAGATCACCGACAGCATGCAGACCGTGATCGATGAAACCGAACGGCGCCGTAAGATCCAGAAGGAATACAACGAAGAGCACGGTATTACACCGAAGACCATCGAGAAAGAATTGAAACCTCTTGTGGACCCGGCTCTTATATCTTCGCAATCTTTTGACCTCGATGAAAAATCCGAAGAAGAGGAAGAAGCGCTTGAAGTAGTCAAAGTGGCTGAGGATGGCATCAAGTACAAGGCCAATCCTGCAATGAAAGAAGTAACATTTGAAAACAAGGATAATTTTCTCGAATATCTACGTGATTCAATGTACCACGCGGCGAAAAACATGGAATTTGAGGAGGCGGCTCGAATCAGGGATCAGATTGAACAACTCGAACAGGAGTTGTAATTCCTGTTGATAAGTTTGCATTTTTATTGTATTTGAACCACAGACAATGGTTAACTGATAATATTGGATATTTTGAAAAGCACAATTACTTACTTAAAGAATTTTATTAAGGATAAAGATGTAGCCTCTGTAACTCCCTCATCCAAGTTACTGGTACGACGGGTTTGCAGCCCCATCAATTTCGATGAAGATAATGTTATATTGGAGTATGGGGCAGGAACGGGCGTCTTTGCCAAATATCTTTTAAAACACCTTTCTCCCAATTCAAAGCTGATCCTCTTTGAAACCAATGATGAGTTTTATAAAAAGCTGCAGGATATTTCAGATTCGCGCGTAGAGGTGTACAATGAGAGTGTAGAGCACGTCAAGTCACTCCTCAAAGGAAAATATTTGGAAGAAGTAGACTATGTGATTTCAGGCATACCCTTCTCCTTTCTGGAACCTGAAACAAAAACTTCGATTCTCTCTCAAACCAAGGAGATGCTCAAACCAGGCGGGCAGTTCCTGGCTTATCAAACTTCCGGTCACCTAAAAGATCCACTCAGAAGTACATTCGGAAATATCAGCACGGAGTTCGAATTCCTGAATGTTCCCCCGATGGTTGTTTACGAAGCCACCAAAAAGTGAGATTTTCTTTTCTGAAGCAATACTGAAAAACGGTTGCTAACTTTTACTCATTCATAAAGAAATTAACTTGAACTCAAGATAAAGACCGGGAGAACGAGTTAACATAGTATATTCTTTTCTGGCCTTTTTTCGTTTATTTTTTGGTCGTTCAAAAAGTGAACAAGACAAAGACGGTAAGATGCCCCAGGTTAATTTTTTTTGCTTAATATGTCTTTAGTGGTGTTCATTTTGGCTTAGCCCAAAACGAACCAAAAACCCAAGAAGAATTTAAAACTCAATCGGTTTGACCACGACCGAAACGCTGAACCTGTGAGAAGCCAACCCGATTTCGGACAGTAAATTCTTCTGGTTTCTCCTCTTTTGCTATCATGTGTTCTTTAGGTTGGAGGGCAGATTCATCCATATATGTAAAAATGACGTCAATTCGGGATCCGGGGAATCGCGGGAAAAAAGAAATTGGGAGCACTGGGTGCTCCAAAGCACGGAATAACCTCAACGGTATAGCCAGCTCAGCATCTACGATTCCCCGGCGGCCTTTTCGTCTCTTTTGGGCCGTTCCAAAAGGGACACCCAAAGAAAAGAAGAGATGCTATGGTTTAGTGTAAATATCCGGATATTGAATTTTTGTCACTCACCGAAAAAATGAACAACTCAAAGAGTACTTACTTAGCACAAAAAGGAATAGTTAGCAAATTCTTGACTCCAAGCTTCTGTTAATTAGTTTACCGCCAGACGACATTCACTATAAATTCCCTTCCCTGCCTAAATCGCTATCGGAATTCTCATTCTCAACATTAAAATTGTTACCCCATCTCTTTTGCAGAAAGTAGCTTACCGCCAGGAATACTCCCCCGAGGCCAATGAAAAGCAAAATGCGTAATAAAGTACTTATTTGAGTAAGATCGACTAAAAACAACTTGCCTACCACAACAAAAATAGTAGCCATTCCCAGGAATCGTATCGTGTTACTACTTCGGAAAAACCCCGCAAAGAGAATCAGCAAACCATAAATTCCCCAGGCTACAGTTACATACGCCTGCCCGTCCTGCAGTACAGTCAACTCCTTCATAAACCATCCCAGCAGGGCCAAGTGAGCCACCAAGCCATATATTAAAGCAATATTGCCTTTTTCTGATTTCAGGTAGCCGGGTACCATCAATCCGCCGATGCCGATAATAAAAAGTTCTGTCAACGCGTCCAGGTTTAGCAGAGGCAGGTCTGTGCCGGACATCATCATCCGATCCATCATCCAGATCCCGATAAATGCGAATAAGCTGTGAGAGGAGACAGATATTTTTAGATCGCCTGTTTTGGCAGCTATTATACGCAGACAGAGCGCTTCAAGGGTAAGGGATATGAGAAGTATTTCACCATCCAGCAGTAGGAACAGCGAAATCGTTATTAGTATTAAAGACGTAAATCCATGTGCCAGGGCCAGTTTTTCTAATCCCTCCTTGCGCAGAGGAAGATAGCTGTAACCGACGACCAGGGAACCTACCAGGGCAACAAATCCCCATACCTCCACATCAACCGACCATATTCCATACGAATAAAACAGTAATACTACCGGAATGATGACGGCCAGAACCTGTACATGGGCCTTGGTAACAAAAGATGCTGCAGGCTTTGTGGCTTCTTTCTCAACAGGATTAAGCCGGTGTTCGGGATCCTTAAACCGAACAAGCTCCCGAACCTCAGGAAGTATCCAGCTTACCAGAGCCGTAAACAACGCCCCGGCTTGCAAGGTCCACCGGTCTGCCGTAACCGGTTCTGTCACATTGTAGATGCTATTAAACCATCCCACCAGCATAACCAGCCATCCACCCGCTATCGTAGCCAATAACAGAGACTTCCATCCCTTTAAAAAATACAGTGCTCCCGATCCGGTTAAAATAAGCGATGTATAAAGGATTAGCATGAGCAGCGAACCATCACCAGAATATAACATGAATGGCGTGCCGAGCCCACCCACCGTGCCAATTACAGAAAGGATCACTTCATCGTGTCGCGTTGCTAGAAACAGTGCCAGGATGGTAACTCCCACCATAAAGAACCAGACAACAGGGGATGTCATAAACTCGTAAAGTTGAAATGTGGCAAATCCGGTTATGTAGTAGGCCGCTATGCCACCACCCAGTAATATCTGACGAGGTGTTGTGCCTTCTTGGGAAATCAGACCTGCTGCCAGTAACACTGTTCCTATCACTATACCAAAAGCACTACGCACTGGTGGAATAAGCCAGCCCTGGTCGATTGAGTATTTAAACAGGAATACTACACCAAGCAATAGTAGAACAATACCCAGCCAGTTAAGCCAGTTTTCCCCTATTGTATTTTGATCAGGAATCCAGTTTTTTTCCGTCGTGGGTAACCTGTCCTCTTTAAACTGAACCTGAAATTCCTCCTGGTCCTGGTCCAACGGTCGGAACTCCTCCGTACGATCATCCTCGTAACTTTTTTCCCCAAGTTCTTTTTCCAGCCTGGCAACTTTTTGTTCGAGGCGCTCAATACGCTTTTCAATATTGTGGCTTCGGTCTTCTTTCATTATAGTACTTTATCTGACCAACACTTTATGTTCAAAAAATTTATCCCAATTTATGCCGCAAATACGTAAATGATGAAACTAATATAACATCTGATGTCCTCTTTTCTAGAAAAAAGCGTACTTATTACCGGAGGTGCCGGCGGATTAGGCAAGGTATTAGCAGCTAAAGCTTTTAGTGAAGGAGCTACGGCCGTCCACATTTGGGACAACAACCGGGAGCGTCTGGCTGCCGTTGAGAAGTCATATAAAGATCAAGCTGGCCTGCTACAAACGGGCCTTGTTGATCTTGCCGAACCAGGACAAATCAAGAATGCCGCAGAAAAGATAATTAATAAAGAAGGAGTTATTGATATCCTTTTTAATAACGCCGGGATGGTTATTGGTAAAAACTTTCAGGATTGTACACCGGGAGAAATACAAAAACTGAACAACCTGAATGTAACAGGTACCATGCTTACGACCCGTGCCTTCCTGCCCGGGATGCTTAAACGTGGAGAGGGACATATTGTGAATATCGCTTCCGCAGCGGCACTCATCGGAAACCCGCGCATGTCGGTTTATGCCGCCAGCAAGTGGGCAATGACCGGTTGGTCGGAATCTATCCGTCTGGAGTTGGAACCCGATATCAAGGTGACAACCGTTCAACCCTCTTACATCAAAACAGGTATGTTTGAGGGAGCCAGGGCGCCACTGCTAACCCCACTGCTTGATACTGAATATATTGCTGAAAAAATCATACAAGCCGTTAAATCCGACAAGCAGATCCTCAGGGAGCCACTTATGGTAAAATTTCTACCATTCCTGCGAGGTGTTTTACCAAGACCTGTTTTTGATTTAGTAGCTGGTAAACTTTTTGGTGTCTACAGATCAATGGAATCTTTCACCGGTAGAAAAGAAGAGTAAGCATATGAATAAGCCGGTCCCTGAAACAATTAAATCACAGATTAAACAACAGCGTCACTTTTTCCGGTCGGGTGAAACCCGCAGCATCGATTTTAGACTTAATCAACTTCACAAGCTCAAGGAAACACTCAAAAATAATGAGCAACGATTCTTTGACACCTTGAAACAAGATTTACAGAGAACATCCTTTGAAACTTACGGAACCGAACTTGGCCTCATCTATGAAGAGATCAACCTGGTCACCAAAAAATTGAAAAAATGGAGCCGTCCCCGGAAAGTATCCGGCTCACTGATTAATTTTCCTTCAAAAATTATATCTATCCCAAACCCTACGGTATTAGTTTGATTATCGGGGCTTGGAACTACCCGATCCTGCTGGCTCTTCATCCCGTAATAAGTGCTATAGCCGCCGGAAATACTGTAGTTCTAAAACCATCCGAGATTGCACACAACACAAGCCGCCTGTTAAACGAGATTGTAACTAACACTTTTTCACCGGAATTTTTCACAGTTTTCGAGGGTGGGCCAGAAACGGCCCAAACAATACTGGATCAGCGCTTTGATTACATTTTCTATACCGGCAGCAAACGTGTAGGTAAACTGGTAATGCAAGCAGCGGCTCAACACCTTACTCCTGTAACACTTGAACTGGGAGGGAAGAGTCCTGCCATTATTGATCAAACAGCCAACCTCGATATTGCTTCAAAACGTATTGCCTGGGGAAAATTTTTAAATGCCGGACAAACCTGTGTCGCCCCGGACTACCTGCTGGTGGAAGAATCAATAAAAGAAAAATTACTTGGCAAAATAGAGAGGGCCATCCCCCAGTTCTATGGAGAAGATCCCTCTCAAAATGGTGATTACCCCGGGATCATCAATGAGTCTCACTTTAACCGGCTTGTTAGTCTTCTGGAAAACGAAACGAACGCTTCAGACAGACAGTACGACCGTAAAAAGCTCTACATCGCCCCTACTATTCTGGATAACAGATCCTGGGATGACCCGATCATGCAGGAAGAAATATTCGGACCGATTCTACCAGTCCTTACATTTTCGGAACTTGACGAAATAACAGATAAAATTAATGCTCGTCCAACACCCCTTGCCCTGTATCTCTTCACATCAGATAAAACAGCAGAACAGCACGTAATCCGACACATTGAGTTTGGTGGTGGATGCATCAACGATACGGTGGTACACCTTGGAAACCTGAACCTTCCCTTTGGTGGAAAAGGGTCCAGCGGTATGGGTAGCTATCATGGTAAGGCGGGTTTCGATACCTTCAGCTACAAAAAGAGCATTTTAAAGAAACCCACCTGGATTGATATTCCGTACCGGTATGCACCGTATAACGGTAAACTTAAATGGTTAAAGAAAATTTTTAACTGACATGAGTACACAGACGTTTAAAGCGGTTGTAGTTCGCGAAAATGATGAGGGAAAATTCGGGCGGGCAGTTGAAGAAAAACGACTTGTGGATCTTCCTAAACACGATGTGCTGGTTCGGGTCCATTATTCTTCCCTGAATTATAAAGATGCCCTCTCAGCTACCGGCAACAAAGGGGTTACAAAAAGCTATCCCCATACGCCGGGTATAGATGCTGCGGGTGTGGTTGAACACAGTGATGACCGTCGACATAAAGAAGGACAACGGGTAATCGTCACCAGTTTTGGCCTGGGAGAGGATACCCCGGGTGGATTTGGTCAGTATATACGCGTTCCCGGTGACTGGGTGGTGCCACTGCCGGCGGGGCTCTCCCTGCGTGAAAGTATGATGTTGGGGACTGCCGGACTTACTGCCGGGCTCGGGGCATATAAACTTCAACTTGATGAGACTTACCCTGAAGACGGGCCTATTCTTGTGACCGGTGCTACCGGTGGCGTCGGGAGCCTGGGGGTCGCAATTCTTGCCCAGGCGGGATATTCCGTAACTGCAGCTACGGGCAAATCTGATCAAAAGGATTACCTGGAAAGGTTGGGAGCAAACAAGATAATACCCAGAACCAATGTAAACGATACCCCCTCAACCCCGCTTCTGAAAAGCCGGTGGGCCGGTGCTTTAGATACAGTTGGGGGAGCGATGCTGGACACGGTTATCCGGCAAACCAAGCGAGACGGTACCGTTACCTGTTGCGGCAATATTTTGGGACATGAACTCCATACCAACATTTATCCCTTCATCCTTCGGGGTGTCAGCCTGATGGGATTGGATTCGGGACGCTGCCTCATGCCGCTCAGGAAGAAAATATGGAAACGGCTTGCCAATCAGTGGAAACCCTCTGCTTTAGATGATATCTGCCGTGAGATTACCTTGGAAGAACTGGACGGGGAGATAAAAAAAATCCTTCACGGCGGTCAAACCGGAAGGATTGTGGTAAACCTTAACATGGGTGGATAAGGTTAAGCTGTTTTATTAATATAGTTATCGCCATTGGAGTTTAAATTCTTAATACTTCGCTCTGTAGTCGCACCTTCAGGTTGGTCTTCAAAAATATTTTCGAGTGGACCTGCCAAATCCTTGCTGGATATCGGCTTCACCAGGTAGTCGGCAAAGTTGGTCTGTTTTGCTCGTTCATAGTTGTACCTATCTGAATTTCCAGAGAGATAAATAACCGGTACATCAGAAGAAATTTCTCTAATCTTTTCCATAGCCTGCACTCCATCCATTTCACCTTTAAGCACGATATCCATCAGGATCAGATCTGGCCTAAGCTCTTTGAACTTTTCTATAGCTTCTTTACCGTTTCCGGTTTTGCCTACTACTTCGTACCCCAATTTTTCGATGAGACGCTCCTGCACAAGTGAAAGAAGCATATCATCTTCTACAATTAGTACCTTGTGAGAGTTGTTTGATTGTGAATTTTCCATCGTATTCCTATTGCTAAATTTTTTTTGCCACTCCGATTTTTCACCACTCCGTGAATGCCGTCGTTTTCAATGATTAAAATATCTTAATCATAATGTATTAAAATTTTTTAATGTTTTAAAGTCCAATTTAAAAATTCTTTCTATTATCAATGGGGAATCGACCAATCGGCGTGCTCAGCGTCTATAATATTTTTCATTTTTATAAGGGTTACTATGAATACTTATCACATATCCTGGTGGAATTTGGAAAATCTGTTCGATATTGAACACTCTCAATGGAGACCTGATTATCTTCAGCGGCAATTAAAATACGAACTAGAGGGATGGAATCAACCGGTGCTGGATCAAAAATTTAACCACCTGGCCTCAATCATTAATCAGCTCAATGCAGGCGATGGACCGGACCTGCTGGGAGTCTGCGAAGTCGAAAATAAAAATGTGCTTATGCAGCTTGTATCCAGGCTTGATGCATTGGACCGAAACTATAGTGTAGCTCACCACGATACCAGTGACAAACGGGGTATTGATATTGCGTTTATTTATGACAAGGACCTATTCAGCCTGGAGGAGCAATTTCACTATGTAGTGCTTAAAAGAAGTGCCACGCGTGATATCTTCCAAATTAACGTGACTACCCGGCATGGAAATGATCTGATCTTCATCGGTAATCACTGGCCTTCGCGCAGCGGTGGACAATATCCCTCTGAACCGTTCCGTATTATCGCCGCCGAAACGCTCAGTTACTGGATGGAACGGATCCAACAGATAAAAGGGAATGATATACCGGTCATTATCATGGGCGATTTCAACGACGAATGCTATAATCGGTCGGTCATGGAATACGCGCTGGGTACCAACTCCATCCAAAAAGTTATTAATTCAAGGACACCACGACTCTACAACCTGATGTGGCCGATCGACGGAGAAGGACAGGGAACATTCTATTTTGAAAATTTCCCGCATGTGCTCGACCAGTTTATGCTCTCCAAAGGGCTGTTGCTGAGTGACACTCCCATTCGGCCCGGCAGCTATCCCAATGGAAACATGGCTAAAATCGAACTCTTTGATGAGATGATAAGCGGCGGCGACTATAAAGATCCGATCCGGTTTGGCAGGCCTGCCAGCAGCGACTACCACCCCGAAACGGGCTACAGCGACCACTACCCTATTTCGATGGCGCTGGTTGAGGAGTGATTATTATTTAGCCTGACCCTTGATAATGTCATAGCATTCGGGTTTAAAGTTTGCTGACTATTTCTTTTATACCCATTAAGCACTATTTAAGTTGTTCATTTTTCATGCAGTAGTTGCTCTTTCTG
>JBEPXS010000025.1:0-15656 GCA_041641755.1 Balneolaceae bacterium | reverse complement strand
TATCATCGACATATTTTTTCTCATAATAAATCTTGAAGCTGTCTCCTTCTCTCAGTCCAAAGAAATCAATTTCCCAGGCATAGATTTCAGATAATTTGTTCGCCAACATCGGGCTTAACTCCTGGGTCATCATCGCCTCATAAAGCGAGCTGTTAATCTGTGCGGATGCGACCGAATGTTTAGTCGTAATTTCTTTTTGCTCTTTATATACCTGCAGAGAATCCTGCCAGTCGAACACCACATAATCAACCGCATCGGGCTGCCAGACAAGACGAGATATAGAACCAGACGTGTCGGAGGAGGCATAAATGCGGTAGTTCTGTCCGGGCCTGAATGATTTAAGGTTTACCACCTTTTGGGCTTCACGCGTAATGGAATAAATTTGTTGGGGGGAAACTTCAAATCGGTCAAGAATCTCGTATAAACTCTCATTCCGTTTTACACGGAAATCACTAACCCGTGAAGAATCATACCTGAATCCGAAGTTATCATATTTAATCTCAACAGGCTCAACAGTACTGCTGTCGATTTCTGTCTGTTTATCCGGAACTGAATGTGGATCGGATTTTTGATTATTACAAGAGATCAGAAATGGTAGTAAAATTGTAACCAGGTACAGCAATCTATGCATGTAAACAAAAAATTTGAGAACGTTTATTGACTTTAAAACCTAAAACATACCTTTTACAGCCGATGAATTATAAGTGGTATCAATCTTTTTTACAATGGGTATTATTTTCTATTTTATCGCCAATTCATCGACATTATTTGAATAAGGTGCAGGTTGAGACGATATTTTTTCCGGATATAACCCCAAAATTCTCACCTGATGTTTATTTAGGATTGAGCTTTGAAAAACCCAAGTAATTGTTCTATTGTAATTGTCGGTAAAATAGCATCTGTTCTTAAGTAACAAATTAACAATACGGTTTTTTTAGTGTCTGAAGATACTTTCAGCGAACAACTTCTTTCCTGGTATGACCAAAACAAGCGTGATCTCCCCTGGCGCAACTGCGAGGATCCCTATAAAGTATGGATTTCAGAAATTATGCTTCAGCAGACAAGGGTCGACCAGGCCACTCCCTATTTCCACCGTTTTATTGAACGCTTTCCAACTGTTCACGATCTGGCCGCAGCCGATCAGCAGGACGTTCTAAAAGTATGGGAAGGTCTCGGATATTATAGCCGGGCACGCAATCTGCATCACGCCGCAAAAACCGTTGTATCTGAATTCAACGGTCAACTGCCGGACACATGGGATGAGATTACATCATTAAAAGGCATTGGTCCGTATACCGCATCTGCCATTCTCAGTATCGCCTTTGACAAATCTTATGCTGTTGTGGATGGCAATGTTATTCGAGTACTGACCCGCTATTTCGGAATTGAGGACGATATACGCAGCACAACTACCAAAAATAAAATTCAGGAACTGGCAGACGACCTGATTGATCATGACAGACCCGGCGACTTTAACCAGGCGCTAATGGAACTGGGAGCTACTGTCTGTGTACCGAGTAACCCCGATTGTAAAGAGTGTGCGGTGAACGCCAATTGCGTGGCATATAAATCGGTTAAGACGGATGAGATTCCCTATAAATCACCTGCCAAGAAAAAGCCTCACCACCAAATCGGGGTTGGTATTATAAAAAACGAACAGGATGAGGTGCTGATAGCTCTGCGTCCGGATGATGCCATGCTCGGTGGGTTGTGGGAGTTCCCGGGTGGAAAACAGAAAAAGAATGAGAATATCGAGGAAACGGTGGTGCGTGAACTTACCGAAGAGCTCGGGATAGCGGTTGAAATCGACAAACCTTTGATGAAGCTGGATCATGCCTATTCCCATTTTAAAATTACCATGCATGCCTATATGTGTAAGCTTACAAGCGGCACGCCAGAACCCAAAAGCAGCCAACAAATAAAGTGGATCGGCATTGACGAACTTGAAGATTATCCCTTCCCAAAAGCAAACCGCCGCCTTACTGAAAAACTAATGGAACTTGAAAACGGCCAGCAGCAACTGAATTTATAGAAAAGGGTAAATATTACTGAATACTCCGGCGCATGCAGTGTTCCGAATGGATTCTTTTCAGAAAGTGATAACCTGATACCCATCAACAATAAAATTTCGCAGGCTTGGATGTTGGTCGTATTCATCCAATAGGGTAACATCAGTGGCTTTAACTTCTTTGAATACTCCAAACGCTTTTGAACAGTATCGACAGGCACCGTAAATACTACCTTTAACCGCGGTATATAGCGGATGTGCATCGTGTTGTTCATCCTCCAACTCTGGTATCCATTTGGTCCCAGCCCCGTCAAATATGATTTTGACATCGTCATCGTGCTCCTGCAATTCCTTGGCAAATTCCAGAGCGTTGACTATTCTGCCAAGCGACTCATGTGTTTCGATATCCGTTAATACTACTATTGCTATTTTATTCATTGTTGCCTTCCACATATTGTAGTTTTCTTTGATATAGTTTGACTACAATAAGACGTGACTTCTTACGGAATAAGGCTAAGGAGAGGAGAAATTCATATCCTGAAAACTTTCGAGAGGTGAATATAAACAAATATGCCAAAATTCCATTTGCGCTAAATACAACTCAAAATTTTGATGTAGAAAGAGTTAAATGTATAAGAAAAGAACGAATTACTTCTTCCTTAAAAACTGAACCGAAAAATATCGGTTTTCATCTGTCCAGATTTGATCTATCGAAAAAGAATCTCCAACCAAATCTCTAAATCTCTCGATAGAATATTTATAGGAATTCTCCGTGTGAATGGATTCGCCTTCTTCAAAATAAAATTCTTGACCACATATGGTAACGGTTTGATCTCTTTTTGAAACCAGGTGCATCTCAATGCGGCTCTCCTGCTCATTAAAAAAAGCATTGTGACGGAACGTGGACAGATCAAAATCTGCACTCAGTTCCTTATTTAACCGCATTAATATATTCTTGTTGAACTCTGCCGTAACACCTTTTTGATCATTGTATGCGGCCTCCAGCACCGAACGGTCTTTTCTTAAATCTACCCCTATAAGTAGTGAAGCATTATCATCTGTCAAAGATTCCAGATTATTTAAGAAATTGTTTGCTTCCTTTGGGCTGAAGTTACCAATTGTTGATCCGGGAAAGAATAATACCTGGTTTTTGTAATCCGGAGCGAGATCCGGAATTTCAAACCGGGAGGTATAGTCTGCACAAACCGGTTTGACAAGTACCTGAGGATAATCCTGTCGCAGCTGCTCAGCCACTTGTTGCAAGTACTCCTCTGAAATATCTACAGGTATATATGAGACAAGTGATTCCAGTTTATCCAGGAGCAACCGCGTTTTCCTGCTGCTGCCACTACCTAGCTCTATCATAACAGCTTTATCGCCGATCTGCCCTGTAATCTCTTCTATATGTTTCTCCAATATTGATATCTCGGTCCGGGTAGGATAATATTCCTGCAGCTGGGTAATCTTTTCAAAAAGCCGGGAACCGCGCTCATCGTAAAAAAATTTACTAGATAACTCTTTTTGAGGTTTCTGTAATCCCTGAATCACCTCTTCGAGCATGGACTGCTCTTGAATAGCGGAATGGTTGCTCATTGTAATACTTTCAATAATTTTGGAGCTTAATGAAGTCTCTGCATGAGTAAACGGACTAATTTTTAATTACCAGAGACAATAATAACAAGAAAATAGTTCTTTTGAAGATGCCTACCGGTGTCCGGGATTAGGATGATCGAACCGACATCCGGCATCCCACTGCGAACGCTGATTTCCATGTGCAGGTATACCCCCTGCTTCCCTCAGCATGCGAGCCATATGAAGCAGATTCCATGTCATAAAAGTGGTATTGCGCTGCGTAAAGTCATTCTCTGGCCCGCCAGACTTCGGATCACGATACGACGGCCCCGGTCCGGCCTCTCCGATCCAGCCGCAGTCGGCCTGGGGAGGAACTACATATCCAAGATGCTGCAAGCTATAAAGAATATTCATTGAACAATGTTTAATGCCATCTTCGTTACCGGTAATTATGCACCCACCCGTGCGGCCATAGTATGCATACTGGCCTTGCTCATTAAGATTGCCGGAGTAAGAATAGAGACGTTCAATAACCTGTGTGCAGACCGAGGATTTTTCACCCAGCCATATCGGTGAGCCTAATACGAGGATGTCCGCACCCATTACCTTCTCCTGAATTTGAGGCCAGTCATCCTGTTCAAACCCATGTTCAGTCATATCCGGATAAACCCCCGGTGCAATATCGTAATCGACGGGACGCAGCACTTCCGTTTCCACGTCGTTTTCGTCCATTATCGCTTTTGAAACTTCTATGAGTCCTTCTGTGTGTGAGAGCTCCGGAGATGGTTTTAAGGTACAGTTCAAATACAAAACTTTGAGGTTAGAAAAATCCCATTCACTCTCGCTGCAAAGCTCCTTCTGCCTTTCTGATAAAGTCATTTTTTGTTTTTATTTTTAAAAATTAGCTATTGCCAGAAAATTTATTGGCAACCTTTTCAAAAACTAATCACTCCAATTATTCTGATGTAGAGACGTTGATATTTCTTACCCTTATGAATTAATTGAACAATTCTTTTAATGCAATCTCCGCAATACGTTAGCATGGTTGACCTTCAAGCAGTAGCTTACCAAAAGTAAGATATCAGTGGACAGGGACATCGGAAATACTGAACCAACCACAAAGAGTGAATACCATTTAGGTACAACATTTGCTACTTAATACTAACCGATATTTTTATTATGGAATTCGAAGTTATTCATGAATGGCTGATGGGTTTATCAGCAGATTACAACGTCAATCCATATATATTTGCAGCAATATATGTGGGAGCTATTCCATTTTTTACGGCTTCGCTGGCATGGACTATTCGAAATAAAAGACAACAAAAATCACTGACTTTGCCCATCCTTTCCACCGGAATCTGTCTCTCTTCTGCGTATATCTATCTTCTTGTAGCAGGCGAAAATGTGCCAGGCTGGGTTTATATTCTTATTGTTGGCCTGTTGGGATATGGAATCTATTCAACTTTTGTTAAGGTGAATAAGAAACAAAGGGATACTGCTGTATGAAATATGAATATGACCTTTTGGTAATTGGAGGAGGTGCGGCCGGGCTAACAGCTGCAGGTATGGGCGCTAACGTTGGAGCTAAGACCCTGATGATAGAAGCAAAAAAGCTGGGTGGCGACTGTACCTGGTACGGATGCATTCCCAGCAAAACGTTGCTGCACGCCTCAAAAATTGCACATACCATTAATGAAGCTGAAAAGTTTGGGCATCAGACGGCCAAAACAATGGACTTTGCATCGGTTTTGGAACATGTTCGAAAAACACGCCAGGATGTCTATGAAGAGGCCGATGATCCTGATATCTATCGTGATATGGGCGTTGAGATCGAATTCGGCCGGGCTTCTTTTGTGGATGCTCATACCATTGCTATAGAATCTGAGGATGAGACGAGACATGTATCTTCGCGTTATATCATTATTGCTACCGGTAGCAGGGCGACTGTTCCACCTATCCCCGGCCTTGAGGAGGCTCCCTACTTTACCAACGAAAATATTTTTGAAATAACCGACCAACCTGAAGAGCTCTCAATTATCGGAGGCGGTCCCATCGGTATTGAGATGGCCCAGGCTTTTCAACGGCTGGGAACACAGGTTACTGTTTTTGATATGCTGCCCCGCATACTCTCAAATGACGATGACGAACTGGCGGGTATGCTGCTTGACCGCCTTCGTAATGAGGGAATTAAATTCAAACTTTCGGCTTCAATCAACAAAGTATCCGTTGGAGGAGATGGAGAAATTGGTATATCTGGTGAGCGTAGTGGAAAAGAACGTATTTGGACGAGTGATGCGTTGCTAGTTGCCACCGGACGGGCTCCCAATCACAACAACCTTGGATTAGATCAAGCAGGGATCAACCACAAAAAACAGGGTATTACCGTTGATGACCGCTGTCGCACGAATATAAAACACATTTATGCTGTAGGGGATGTTACGGGACGTTATCAATTTACCCACATGTCGGAACATATGGCCAAGGTTGCTGCAACCAACGCATTGCTGAAAGTACCCATGAAAATCGACAAAAGGCATGTGCCATGGAGTACTTATACCGATCCTGAACTGGCCCACGTTGGAGCTACCGAAGAGCAACTGGAAAAAGATGACACCTCTTACCAGGTCTACCGCTTTCCATATGACAAAGTAGACCGTGCCATTACCGACGAAGCTAAAGATGGTTTGATCAAGGTGTTTGCCAAAAAGTTAAATGGCAAAATTCTCGGGGCTACTATCTACGGCAAACAGGCCGGTGATCTTATTAGTGAATATGCTCTGGCCATGAAAAACGGGGTTACCCTGCGTAACATGGCCGATACTGTCCATCCCTATCCAACTTATGGATTGGGCGTCCGGCGTGCGGCTGACCAATGGTACATTAAAAACCAGTCGGAATGGCTGACAAAACTAATTAAATGGATATTTGGTTACCGGGGAACTGTCCCAGACCTGAGTGATGAAGACCGTATACTTTGAAAAAATACTTAGCACGCAAACTGTTGAGATAGATCTGTTTCGATTTTTTAAGACTTGGAGAGATTCAGAGCCCAAAAAATGGACGAGAGAAGTGGATATTACAGGTTGTGAAACTTGGTCAGACGGAATTTTCCAGATTTTTCATCGCTTCCAAAAGGGCTTCATACTCTTCTCTGCAGTTGCCGCAACGATCTAAATGCTCTTTGACCAGGGGGAGCGCCTCTTCGGGAGATTTGCCCGCCAGTTCCATTTCCGCAAATTTGTGCAGATCGTCAAAACACTCGCCACAACCTATTTCATCCGGCTTGGTATTTTTAACCGACCGGATCATCTTTTTAAGTAAGTCTTTGCTTAATTTCATGTTCTAAAATTTCAACTGAATTACCTGTTTTTTTATACTGATTTGATGCTTCCTTCTTAAAAATTCTTACAAATCATTTAACATCTCGTCGGGATCAATTCCTTCAACTTCGAATCTGTTTTTTATTTTCAATCGGGCATCGTGCACTACCTTATATAAAGCATTACGATTAGTACCCATCTGCTCAGCCACGACAGAAACCGGCAGACCCTGCACCATTAGTGCCTGTATGGCTTGTTTCTGTTTTTTGGTAAGTTCCTCGTCAATAATCTGCTTCATCTTTTCCATCAGCTGGGCTTCGTGTGTAGTTCTGTCAGGGCCCGGCTGATCATCTGATACAGCCATTGAGAATACCTCTTCTCCCTCTCCTTCCGGCTTCAGATCCTCAATAGAAATATCGTCATACCGTTTTCGTCGCAGCTCGGTTAAACCCTCACGAACAGCAATTTTCATGGCCCAGGTAGTGAACTTACTTTCGCCCCGAAAGGTATCAATATTGTCTAGTATTTTCAGGAGACCGTCCTGAGCTATATCCTCCACAAACTGTTCCAGTTCCCGGTCTACATATTTAGCCAGTGCAGGTTTCAGACCACGAATTAGAATATTTCGCAAGTCCTCTATAGCTCCTTCATCAGGGGGATTTTGCAGATCTTCTATCCACTCATCATTTGATCGGTAAGAAGTCCGCTTCTTTTTACGTCTTTTAAACCAGTTGAGCATACGCTGTCAATTTTTAAAGCTTTGGTCAAAAATATAGATATCGATACCTATGCTATCATTCAAGTACGTAACCGGATTTATAATATTATTTTTGTTGTGGAGCCTAAACAGTAGTGCTATAGGTCAGCAGCAACAGTTGGAAGGATGGGAAACAAATACCAATAAAGCTCTGGTTCCGCTGAATTCCTTAAAACTGGCCGCGATACCAAAAACGGGTATTCCTTCGATCAATAATCCCAAATTTGTTACTACTGATACAGCTAAATCCTGGATCTCTGCCCAAGAGCCGGTTATAATGCTCAAGTATCAGAATATAGCAAAGGCTTATCCTCTGCAAATACTAATTTGGCACGAAATTGTAAATGACCGTATCAATGGAGAACCCGTCCTGGTTACGTTCTGTCCACTCTGTTATTCAGCCTTGGTCTTTAAGCGGACGGTCGATAATGAGGTGCTAAAGTTCGGTGTCTCCGGTTTTCTGCGCCACTCCGACATGGTTATGTATGATCACAAAACCGAAACCTTGTGGCAGCAATTTACCGGACGGGCAATCATTGGAGACTATGTTGGGACGTCATTAGAACAGATTCCCAGTCAAATTATCTCGTTTAAACAGTTCAGGTTAAACTTCCCTGACGGAGAAGTACTATCGAGGAATACCGGGTACCAGCGCAACTACGGATCCAATCCATATGCCGGCTACGATGATATCAATAATACACCATTGCTCCTTGACAAAGACTTTGAAGGAAAACTCCGTCCAATGGAAAAAGTAGTGGGTGTTAAGATTAAAGATGATACCAGGACCTATCCCTATCACATCACTCAGAAAGAAAAAATAATCAACGACAAGATTCATGGAACTGAAATCGTAGTCTTTCATCTCGATGGAGCCCGTTCTGCACTGGACGCACCGAAAATTGCCAAATCAAGAGAAGATGGAACTACCGGGGTATTCAAACGAACAGTCGATGGCAGGGTGTTGACGTTTGAACTGCGTTCAGGCAATATTTATGATACACAAACTGAATCCACATGGAGCATCACGGGTAAGGCGACAGCAGGTCCGTTGAAAGGACAAGAGCTTGAACCTGTAATCTATGGCGATTATTTCGCCTTTGCATGGCTGGTGTTCTGGCCAGAAACAAAAATCTACCAATAAAACTGATACATATTTTTCAGCTTATTTATTTAACATCAGTTCGACATAATTTTCTGAAGTCAACGCATACTCTTAAACCCTAATAAGGAGTCTTCCCGACCGCAAGGGAGAAATCTTTGTTGAAAAGGCATGCACTTTGACACAAAGATCTCTCATTTCGCAGGCTTCATTCGAGATGACAGGGGATAGCATTTATTTCTATTTTTATATTGAACTGAAGTAATTTTAATTAATTCCAGTTATTAACAGAAAATGAAAACCCGAAAAATAAAATTTACTGGAAGTCAGGGAGACAAACTGGCCGCCAGAATTGATAGTCCCGATGGTAGCACAAATAAAGGTGCTGTTCTGTTTGCCCACTGTTTTACATGTAGCAAGAATCTGCGTGCTGTTGGACATATAAGCCGTACACTTACTGATCACGGAATGGCAGTTTTCCGATTTGATTTTACAGGTCTTGGTGAAAGTGAAGGGGATTTCTCAGAAACCAATTTTTCTTCCAACATAGAAGACCTTCTTGCTGCTTCCAGCTTTATGGAAAAACAAGGCCTTACACCACGCATGTTAATTGGCCACTCACTGGGAGGGGCCGCTGTTCTGCAGACTGCGCAGTGGATTGAATCTGTTGAGGCCGTTGCTACCATTGCCGCACCGTGCAATCCCGGGCACGTTGAACATCTGCTTACCGATAAAAAAGAGGTAATCGAAAAGAAGGGTAAAGCCAGAGTAACGTTAGCAGGTCGGACTTTTACTATTAAAAAACAGTTCCTTGATGACCTGTCGGAACAAACTATGAACGGTTTCATTCGGAATCTTGGAAAAGCATTGCTCATTTTTCATTCCCCCGTCGATAACACAGTAAGTATTGAAAATGCAGCTCATATTTATAAGCTGGCCAAACACCCTAAAAGCTTTATTTCATTGGATGATGCGGATCACTTATTATCCAACGAGGATGACGCTCGCTACGTAGGCTCAGTAGCTGCGGCCTGGGTGGATAGATATCTCTGACGGTTCATCTCAACCAGTTAAAAATATAATTCTGTCTCATTGATTAATCCTTATCAATGCAATCAATCCACCATCGATTAACCAATATTTTTAAATAAGGTGCTTTCTCTAAATATCCTTTGTAAGTTGAGAAAGAGATGCTACACTACTCCTGATTAGATACTTTTAAATAAAAAATTGCACCGTGACTCTTACTTTAAAATTTCCAGAATTTATAAAAGAAAGTACCATATTACCCCCGGATCAAGAGAAAAAAATCAGGTCGCTAATCAGACCCAGACATATCAAAAAAAGTGATTATTTTGTCCATGCTGGTCACATTTCAAGAGATATCGCCTATGTTAAAACAGGACTGTTCAGGTATTTTTACAGTAATGAAGAGGGGGAGGAATACACCAAAGGTTTTTTTGATCGGGGATCAGTGCTAAGTTCCTATGATGCAATACTGGAAGACAATCCCTCACATTACACCATACAGGCCCTTGAGCACTCAACCATTGAAGTGGTAGACTATGACAAATTTCACGAGCTATTTACTGAAGATCCTTGCTGGTACAAGTTGTTAGTTGGACTGTTACAAAAAGGATACCTGGCCAAAGTACGGAGAGAACGCGAGCTGCTGCTCTACGACGCCGAAGAGCGATACAGACTTTTTCGTGAACGCACTCCCGCGCTGGAGGGTCGTATTCCCCAACACCTTATCGCCTCCTACCTGGGAGTTACCCCGGTCACACTGAGCAGAGTCCGTAATAAAATGGGGCTCGTTAAAAAGTAATCTTCTACTCCTACCCTCTTATAATAAGTCAAAAAAAATTGTATATCCAGCATCTCAAAGCTACATTGTGCCAAAACATACTAACCAGTATTTTTTATGAGTAAAGCTGAAAGAACACGACAGAACATACTCGCAAAAGCATTTGACTTGATTTATGAAAACGGCTACCAGGCTACCAGCATCGATCGAATTGTTGATACCACCGAAGTCACAAAAGGAGCTTTCTATTATCATTTTAGCAATAAAGAAGAAATGGGCATAGCGGTGATTAATGAAATTATTTTTCCCAGGATTAAAGAGGGATTGATAACTCCACTTGTCAACTATGAAAAACCTGTGGAGGGTATCTATCAAACCATCCGTACATTTATGATGAACATCTCTGATATCCAGCTCAAAAACGGGTGCCCAACCAATAACATGATACAGGAGATGGCCCCTCTCAACGACCGGTTTAAAAAAGCGCTGTTCTCAATTATGCAACGATGGGAAAGTGCCTTGGTTGAACAACTAAAGCAAGCAGCGGATGACCAACAGGTCGGTGGCGATCAAAATCTCCATGAGGTTGCCAAATTCATTATCGCCAGCTATGAGGGAGCCCGAAACATGGGTAAGCTACACCGCTCCCGGGCCTATTATCAAGCCTATCTGCGGCAGTTAAAAGCATATTTACATCAACTCTGATATTTTTTTATCTCAAAACATACCAATTAGTATGTTTCGAATATCCATTAACCATTACAACCAAAACCTAATTTTACCAACCATGAAAACAATCCAGGAACCGATAACCGGAAATGAGTCCGTCAGCTCCAGGGAGACCCCATACGAGGTGTTAGTTGAATTCTATAACGCTTTTAACAACGGCAGGCTTCCCCTTATGGAAGACAATTGGTCCAACTCCTCCGACCAGATAGTCATGGATAATCCGCTTGGCGGAATTATGCGGGGATGGACAGAGATCCGCTCGGTGTATCGCCGCATCTTTGAAGGGAAGGCAAAGGTGTATGTGGAATATTACGACTACACGATCCATCAAACAGGCCCGATATTCTACACTGTGGGAAGAGAACGTGGACATTTCAGAACGGATGACCAAAAAATTGAACTGGCTATTCGTACAAGCAGAATCTATCAAAAAATAGAAAACGAATGGAAACAGGTGCACCATCACGGATCGATTGAGGACCCGGGACTACTCAACCGATACCAGGAGCTCGTTAAAAAGTAATTTTCGATGGGGGCACTCCGGAATTCCATTCCCTTATCATAGGTTAATGATATTGATTCCGTTTATCGGGTAATTGCCAAAAAATCATTCAACGAAACAACAACCAGATGCAATTATCCGATAACACTATTTTTATTACCGGAGGAAGCTCGGGCCTTGGCCTGGAAATGGCACGAACGTTTGCTCCAAACAATCATATTATCATTTGCGGGCGCTCTCCTGGCAAACTAAAAAAAGCAAAACAGGAGATCCCCTCTCTTGAATATCGACAATGCGATCTTTCCGATCCCGAACAGTGCAAAGAGCTGGCCCTGTGGGTCCGGGAACACCACCCCGCGTGTAATATTCTGATCAATAATGCGGCAATCGTGCACAGGGAACCGTTTTATAAAGATGACGATGCGCTCATCAAAGCGGATTACGAGCTGCAAACCAACCTGATGGGACCTATTCGACTTGCCAAACATCTCCTTCCTGTTATTGAACAAAACAGCAACCCGGCCATCATCAATGTTACAACCGGGCTTATCTACGTTCCCCGTACCCTCTACACTTACTACAATGCCACCAAAGCCGCGCTTCACTCCTTTACCCAGGTATTGAGAGATCAACTGAAACATACGCCAATCAGAATTTACGAGGTCATGTTTCCCGTGGTAGATACTCCCTGGCATGATGGTGCAGCTCCGGATATTGCCATCACACCGGAAGCGGCCGTAAAACAGATGAGAAAAGGATTAAGGAAGGACAAAAAGGAGATCCGCGTGGGGATGGTCAAGATGCTTTACCTGAACTGCCGACTTGCCCCCGGCCTCGCTTTCAAGATGATCAACCGACTGTCAAATAAATAATTGTAAACCTGTTTCTTACCGTGAATCCAAAAAAGAAAAAATAGACATGTCCGACAAAGCAACCCGCAGTGCCTTTTGGGCAAGTGCCCTGTTTTATGGACTTATCGCCTTCGAATTTTTCTACATGTTTTCACCCTTTGCCGTGTATTTCTACAGCGTATATGGTCCCGGACTCAAACTCCTGAACTTCAGTGCGTCCACCAGCTGGCTTATCAGTTTCTTCATGCCGCATCTGGCCAGGGAAACAACTTCAGTTTTTATAAATGTCCACGAGGCGATCGGAATGGTATTTTTTGTGGTCGGGATCACCGGTTTCGGAGTCGGCGCTTTTAAAATTTACCGAAATAAACTATTGGACAAGGGAGCAGTAACGGGTGGAATTTACCGGTGGATACGGCATCCCCAGTACCTGGCTCTGATGGTGGCCAGCTTCGGCATGGTACTGATCTGGCCGCGCTACCTGGTATTATTCGGATTTGTTACAGTCTGCTTTGCCTACGTAATGCTGGCAAAAACCGAAGAGCGCATCTGTCGCCGAAAATTCTCGAACTATAACGAATACGCTTCTCAAACCGGAATGTTCCTGCCACAGTTTATAGAGCGGGTCTTTTCAGCAGTACCGTTTCCGAAACATCGATACTTGAGAATCATCAGCGGGATAACTCTCTATATTCTCTCGCTGGTTTTGTCTTTTGGTATCGCTCAAGCTATCCATACCAAGTCTGTTAACAGTCTGTATACGTATTCAACGGAGCGAGAAGTATATCTCTCCCTGGGTCGTCTTGGGAAGGGGCAAATTCGCGAACTTGCACGTACGGCAAAATCCAACATTGATGTAACCGACCGATTGAGCGCGTTTTCCGACGACACCGCCCGGCTTATCAACTACGTGATGCCCACTGAGCTCCTGGTCTCTGAGATACCGATGCACATACCGGAAGGACACGTGCCCACTCACGAATCACCGGGTAGTAAAGATCAAAGCCAGTATAAAATAATTTTTACCCGCGCACATTTTGGTCCGGGAGGAGCAGCTAACGGGATCAACATCCTGCGCACCGCAATTCATAAGTCTCCCATAGTCGAAATCTGGATCGATCGCACCACCAACACCGTGACGAGGGTCATTAGTCCGCCTGCAGAACGATATTACAACAGCATGCCGGTACCGGTTTTCTAAGGGAGGAACGAAGGATCAATGCCAACACGCATCAACAGACCGTTTAATTCGTTCAGTATAACGCTTACCGGGCTACTACACCTGTGACTTCTGCTTTTCCAGCTGATCGGGACGTATGCTATCCAGCATCTCATCGTGCTCTTCCGATGAAGACCAGGAGCGAAGCAGATCCAGCTCAGAAAACCGGAGGTGCAGCAGCGTGCGCTCATTATTCCCAGTGTCATATATTCGACGGATCGATCTATATCCCTCAAACTTTTGTAGTGTTTTGTATACCTCTTCCAGCCACTCATCAAAATAACTACGGCCTTCACTACTTAGAAAATGTTCTACAATGATGAGTACCGAATTTTCTTTCATTGGTTATCTGATCTGCTGGGTTTGAAATTTTATTTATTTAACGTGAGGGTTAAAAATTAACTAACTATTTCTTTTTGAGCCAAGTAAGCCCTATTTGAGTTGTTTCATTTTTTCAACGACGAAAACCCCGACATAAGGTCGGGACTAAAGAACAGTCACCAGAAAATTTCAACGGCCGGGTAAAGGTGCACTATAATCTCGTTACACTGCTCTGCGGTGTACCAACGATGGACGCTCCGCGTCCTGTTTCAGCATATTCTGGTCGCGGAGCGACGTTGCGGGTTTCTGCCGCAGAGCAGCAGAAACGAGATGGGTAATTTGCTTATAACCTTATGATAATAAGCGCAATTTTTTTCCAATAAACAGTGAAAACTGGTTTTCAGTAGTTACAAGTACATTTATTGGGTATATTAATGTATGAGTGTTCATCAAATATCTAGTTATTTATGGATAAAAATGGTGTTTTTGGAATTGCTCTTCTGGCTATCTTGCTGTACTCCTGCTCCACCGACCCCGACTTAGATGAACGGGATGGCAGGTGGAAATTTCATGATCTGGATTCAGCTGCCGTTCACTCTATCCACGAGCGAAATGGCAAACTGCATGCAGGTACGGACCAGGGAGTGTATGTTTCGACTGGCACTGAAAGGGCATCTTGGAAGGATCCAAAATTAAACATATATCACTTGCTTTGGGTGATAACCAAAAAATAATAGCCGCTGTACAGTATGAACCTGAATTTTATGAAGAAGAAAACGAGGTACTCTTTGAAAGTAGTGATGATGGAAAAACTTGGAAAGGAATCAATGAAAAGGTAGAAGGATTAACAAGATATGGTCAACCTGTTTCGTTTTTCCATAGCTTGGCCTTATTGGTACAGCCCCCCTCTGACCTAAATGAATTGTTTGGATACAATGGAGTAATAAGCCATTCTACGGATGGAGGAAAGAACTGGCGGGTCATATTTGATAAAGGCGGATTCTCTAGTTTTTTAAAAATAAGTAATTACCATCCTGAACACATCTGGACAGGTGGAACCCGGCCCATTCCCTACCCTTACTTTGCAAAGTCTGAAGATGGCGGTGAAACCTGGACCGATCTAAGTCAAAATATTTCATTTAACGCTGATGCCACGGCCACAGCTGCCGCAATCTCACCCCGTGATCCTGATGTGGGACTGGTGGGATTTGTCTCTAACGGCCCGGCCATTCGCAAAACGGAGGATGGCGGCCAGACGTGGACCACCGTGCTGCAAGAGTATCGGGTGTATGCCATGGGAAACAGTAAAGTATCGTTAAACCGCGTCTATGCCTCCGGGAATCATCCATCTTCCAAACCTACGGTAGTGGTATCCGATAACTACGGAGATAGCTGGACTACCTTTATCCACGAGGAGGGAGCCGAGCGGCTGTGGGTCAATGATATGGCAGTGGCAGGAATCGAT
>JBEPXS010000024.1:0-16266 GCA_041641755.1 Balneolaceae bacterium | reverse complement strand
GCTTCCTCTTCCCATAATTGTTCACTTCTTTGCAGGGCTTCTTCAGCTTCCTTTAGGGCTACTGGAGCTTTGGTTACAATTAATGTATCGTTTTCAGCTTTTTGGTAAGTGCTCTTTGCTTCCTCCAGCAGTGGATTATTTTCCGGTGGTCCGCCACAATTAATTGTTATAGTTGCTAATAGAATTATTGGCAGTAGCTTTTTAATAATTTGCATAATTATTGTCTCTTTTGATTTTGTGTAATTTCTTCTCTTAGCAGCTTTATGCTCTCCCTGAGTTGTTTTACTGCTTTTTGCGCTTTCTCAGAAAGAGCTGTTGCTTCGGCTAGCTCCGCATCCACTTCTGCGCGATCAGCCAGCAGCTTGGCTTTTTCGTACTTTTCTTGCGAAACGAGTTCTTTTGCCTGTGCCAGCTTTTTTCTTGCTTCTCTCAGCTCTAAAGGAGCATAGTCCTGCGCTCCAACCTGATCTGCTTGGTTTATAGCTGCCTCTGTTTGAGCCAATTCCTGCGTGGGAGGTTTGGTACTTGCACATGAGACCAATATGATCAGCATTCCCAAAAGCAAACCGCGTTTAAGAACCTTGTTACATGTTGTACTGTTCAAAACCATCATGATTACCCCTGATTTTTAGTATTAAGCACACTTACTTTGGTTTATAGATAGATATGTAGAAGTTTGTTCCCAGGTCATATGTTAGTAACAAGTTAATTGGGCTCCCGGGGATATAATTTTTTAGCAAAATAATTCTGTTGATAAGGCAATAAAATGTCCCTATTTTACGGGACTTTGTCCCACAGCTGTATTTTCGGGATTTAACTAAATCACACAGTACACAGAACGACGCTCACTATGTTTGAAGATCTTTCGTCAAAACTTGAGAAAGCGGTTCAGTCTATTAAGGGCGAAGCGAAGATCACGGACGTTAATGTTGCTGAGACCGTCCGGGAAATTCGCCGTGCTTTGCTCGATGCCGACGTAAACTATGAGGTTGCCAAAGAGTTTACGAACAAGGTAAAAGAGCGGGCTATGGGCGAAGATGTTCTGACAGCTGTGAATCCCGGTCAGCAGTTTACCAAGGTTGTCCATGATGAGTTGGTAAATATCCTTGGGCAGGAGCGTGAAGATATAAGCGTTGCACACACGCCTCCAACCGTTATTTTGGTCGCTGGTCTGCAGGGCTCTGGTAAAACAACATTCTCGGCCAAATTGGCACGTTACCTTAAAAGTGAAAATAACCGGAATCCGATTCTTGCAGCTGCGGATGTATACCGGCCGGCAGCTATTGATCAGCTGAAGACGCTGGCGGGTCAGATTGATGTGCCTGTCTACTCCATTGGTCAGAAAGATGCCGTGCGGGTTGCCAAAGAAGCGGTTTCCATGGCCAAGAGCCTGGCGCTGGATACCGTCATCATCGATACGGCTGGGCGCATGCATGTTGATGAGAAGATGATGAACGAAGTCGCCGAGATTAAGGATGCAGTTGAACCGGACGAGACGCTTTTTATTGTCGACTCCATGACCGGTCAGGATGCGGTAAATACTGCTAAGGAGTTTAACGAGACCATCAATTACGATGGAGTCGTCCTGACCAAGCTTGACGGTGATACCCGCGGTGGTGCTGCACTTTCAATTAAGAATGTAGTACAGAAGCCGATTAAGTTTGTGAGTACGGGTGAACAGCTGGATGCTCTTTCGCCGTTTTATCCCGACCGGATGGCACAGCGCATACTGGGAATGGGTGACGTGGTTTCACTGGTTGAAAAGGCCCAGAAGGAGTTTGATGAAGAAGAAGCTCAGAAGCTGCAAAAGAAGATAAAGTCTGATGAGTTTAATCTTGAGGACTTTCGGGATCAGCTTAAACAGATCCAGAATATGGGTAGCCTGACTGACCTGGTAGGTATGATACCCGGAGCCAATCAGGCACTGCAGGATCAGGAGCTTGACGATGAGGCTTTTAAGCCAATTGAAGCAATTATTGATTCCATGACTCCTGAAGAACGACGAGATCCTGAAATTCTAAACGCCAGCCGGCGGCGAAGAATTGCCAAAGGTTCGGGAACCAAGGTTCGTGAGATCAATGATCTCATTAAGCAGTTTAACCAGATGAAAAAGATGATGAAGCAGTTTTCTGGTATGGGGTCGATCGCCAAACTGATGGGCGGAGGCATGAAGAATATGCCTTTCGGAAGATAGCAGAATTTAGAAATTGAATTTTTGATTTGTTGTTGTATTAACTTTGATCCCGTTTAATATGTTTTTTAGCCGAACATGTTAGGCGTTTGAAAAATACTTGCGCAAGATTCCGACGTAATCCTCAACAAACCAACTGTTAAAACAAAACACTAGGAGAAATACACATTGCTAAGAATTAGATTACAAAGAAGAGGTCGTAAAAAGCGTCCTGTATATCACGTTGTGGTGGCAGATAGCCGCTCTCCCCGTGATGGTCGTATTGTTGAAGATCTGGGACGGTTCTACAACCTTTCAACCCAAAACGATTTGGTGCTTGATAAGGATCGCGCAATCCACTGGCTCAAGAAAGGTGCTCAGCCCAGTGACACAGTCCGTTCTATCTTCAAAAAGCAGGGCCTGATGTACAAAATGCACCTGATCCGCTGGGGCAAGTCGGAAGAAGAGATCGAAGCAGCTATGGAAGAATGGCGTGAGCAGCGAGCCGAGAAGGAAGAAGCAGAAGAACCTTCCAAGAAGGAAAAACGCCGCGCTCTTCTCGAAGCTGAAGAGAAAGAATATCAAAAACAACTGCAGAAAAAAGCTGAAGAAGCGGCTAAGGAGAAGGCCAAGCAGGAAGCGCTTTCCTCTGACGAAGATAAAGAAGAGGAAGCCAAGGCTGAAGCGGAAGAATCTGTCGATGAAGAGGTAGCAGAAGTTGACGAGCAAGTTGAGGAAACTGCAGAAGAAGAGACAGCAGAAGTAGCTGAAGAAGCTGAGACTTCCGATGAGGAAGAGGCCGAAGAAGTTGAAACCAAGGAAGAAGCTGAGGCTGAAGAAGAACCTGAACCGGAAGCTGCCGAGGAAGAACAAGAAGTAGCTGATGAAGAGGAAGAGGGTCAGGAAGCTGAAGCATCGGAAGTTGAGGAAGAAGACGAACCCGAAGAAGAGGAGCCTGAGGAAGCGAAAGTGGAAGCCGAGGCTGAATCTGATGAGGAAGAGCCAGAAGATGAAGATGAGGAAGAAGAGGCACAGGTCTCAACCGACATGCTGGCCCAGGAGGCAATTGATCATATTCAGAATACACCGCTGGAAGAACTTGAAGGTTTTGTCCCTGATGATGAAGATCGTGTAACGGTTCAGCGGGCCTGGGATAGCAAACAGGAAGAGGGCTGATAGCCTACAATCCTGGCTTGGTTTTTCAAAGCCCGTCCGGAGGGCAACACGCCGATACCATGCTGGAACCTATTGAAAACCAGTATTTGCTGGTCGGTATTGTTAACCGATCGCATGGAGTGCACGGAGAGGTGTTGATCATCTCTGATGTGTATGCTCCCACGCTTTTTGATGAAGTTGATATAGCGCATCTGCAAAATAGCAGAGGGGACTTGGTTCCCGCGCGTATTGAGTCGGTTCGCGTACAGGAAAAACAGAATCGGCTTTCGTTCTTTGTACAATTTGAACACGTAGCTGATCGCAATAAGGCCGAGCAGCTTAAAAATAACCCGGTGTATGTAAGCCGGGAAGCTGCCGAACACCTTGTTGATCAATCGGAGGCTCCGGCTAACTATGATGCTTTTGAGGTGTATAACGAGCAGGACCAGCACCTCGGAAAAGTTGAACAGACAATTGATAATCCGGCGCATCCGATACTCCAAATTGCCACTGAGGATGATCGACACCTGCTGGTACCGTTTGTTGATGAGTACATACGTTCTTTTGATGAAGAGAAACAACTCATCAGGTGTCAAAACCTGGATCAACTGGAAGACTTGTAAAACAGATGATGCGAATTGATATCATATCAGCCGTACCACAGTTGCTGGAAAGTCCGTTGAACAACAGTATTGTTGGCAATGCACGAGAAAACGGGCAGGTGGAAATTCATATTCACGACCTCCGGGACTACTCTGAGGATAAACACAACAAAGTGGATGATTATCCCTATGGCGGCGGAGCTGGAATGGTACTTACGCCTCAACCCATATTTTCTTGTATTGAGAAGCTAAAGGAAGAGCGTGAGTATGATGAAATTATTTTTACCGCTCCCGATGGAGAACATTTTGACCAAAAGGCGGCCAATGAGCTTTCGATTCAACAGAATCTTCTTATTTTATGCGGCCATTATAAAGGAGTAGATCAGCGCGTGCGAGATGCCTTGATCACCAAAGAATTCAGTATCGGTGATTACGTGCTGTCAGGCGGAGAACTGCCCGCCCTGGTGATATCCGATGCCGTTGTGCGACTGTTGCCGGGTGTGTTGGGTGATGCCGAGAGCGCATTGAACGATTCGTTTCAAGACGGACTGCTGGAGGGTCCTGTTTACACACGTCCGGCAGAGTTCAAAGGCATGAACGTGCCGGACGTTTTGCGGTCCGGCGATCATCAAAAAGTAGAACAGTGGCGTCATGAACAATCGCTGGAACGAACCAGGCAACGACGTCCGGACATTTATAAGAAATTTTTAAAAGAACACTAATAACAAGTACAATGGATAAGCTAAAACTAGTTGAACAGACATTAGTAAATGACGAAATACCTGATTTCCAACCGGGTGACACAGTAAACGTTCATTACCGTGTGCGTGAGGGTGATAAAGAACGCATTCAGCAGTTTGAAGGTGTTGTAATTTCACGACGTGGCAGCGGAGCAAACGAAACGTTTAACGTACGCAAGATCTCGGTTGGTAATGTCGGGGTAGAACGTATTTTCCCTGTTCATTCTCCGTTTATTGCAAAAGTGGAGGTGAAGCGGGAGGGCGATGTCCGGCGTTCCAAGCTCTATTACCTGCGCGAGCGCCGCGGTAAAGCTGCTCGTATTCGTGAAAAAGACAGGGCTGAGCGAGAGTGATCTCCCGTCTTCTTTTTTTGTTTTATTACAACTTTTGGTGTAGTGCGCTTGCCTTGCAGGTGGGGTACTACACTTTTTAGTATTAAAAGAGATTAAATCAGTTCGTTACCTGTATAGATAGGGAATTTCTTCTGCCTTTCACCACACCCACAACTTTGGTTTAGCTAACCTAACCTGAACTCTCGGGATAAGAACCAAGAGAACCAGTTAAACTTAGTGCAACCTTTTCCAGCCTTTGCAATTTTTGTTGGGATAGTGACCATAGCCGGTGCGTGAAGAAACTATTTCTGTTTGAGAACTGCGCTTACCTATGGTTTTTGGTGACTGTTATTTAGGCTTGACCCCGGCGGCCTTTTCTTCCCTTTTGGGCCGTTCCAAAAGGGACACCTAAAGAAGAGATGCTTGAGTTAGTAATTAGTACGACTCTGGATTTTTCCCTCATCATAAAATGAACAACTAAAATAGTACTTAATTCGCAAAAAAAAGAGACAGTTAGCAAACTCTTAATCCGAGTTCACGCTAACCTATACTTTGTTTGCTGCTTTACGATGTCATCTCGAAAGGAGCTTGAGAAATGACCCCCTAAAACAAAGAAGGGCCTAAATCCTAACTCCTGAAAAATTATGTTGAATCAGGTGACAGCAGATCCTGTCAGAGGGGAATATTAATCAAACTATGAGTCCTGTATTCAGGTAGATAGGATATACTAACGTCAGTTCGATATAAAAAGTAAAAATGGGTTAAATGAATGTGAGCCAAGACAATGGATATGCGATTAATGTTTCTCTCAGCGGAATCATAGACCAAAAAAATAACAGGGGATCTCTTTGATCTACCGGATGTGATTCCTCGACTTCAAATCGGGAAAACCACCCGATTTTCCGCTCGGAAAGACGTCGGTGGCCTTGGAGAAGCTCGACAAGAGAACCCTCCTCGTCATTCCGACTGGAGTCCGACGAAGGTCGGACGGAATGGAGGAATCTCATCCGTCAGGCAGAAGGGGACCCTACAGAAACTGTATCTGAGTCTTAAATCGAACTGAGGTTATATTAAGAAAGCTCCAGCATGCGGTTGAGTGCTTGTAAAGCTGGTTCGGTAGTTTCAGGATCAACCGTAATCTGGTTGACCACTTCATCCTGTTCCAGTTTTTCCAGCGACCACAGCAGGTGAGCCATGTCGATTCGGTTCATTGTAAGGCAGGGACACATAAAAGGATTTACAGAGACGATCTCTTTATCGGGATGCTCATTTGCGATACGGTTTACCAGGTTCATTTCGGTACCGATCGCCCATTTACTGCCGGAGGGTGCGTTCTCTATTGTATTAATGATGTAGCTGGTTGAACCGTCGTAATCAGAGGCTTGTACTACATCAAACGTACATTCGGGATGTACCAGGATATTTATTTCAGAATCCTTCTTACGCAGGTTCTCGATATGCTTGACATTGAATTTTTCGTGCACCGAGCAGTGCCCTTTCCACAGTATCACCTTCACTTCTTCCAGCGGTCCGTCACATTCAAATTCCTCTTCCTGCGGATCCCAAACGGCCATCTGTTCCAGCGGAATGCCCAGATCATACGCTGTATTGCGGCCCAGATGCTGGTCCGGCAGAAACAGGATACGTTCCTTCTGCTTAAAGGCCCACTGAATAATATCTTTTGCGTTCGAGGATGTTGTAGTAGAACCCCCATGCCGACCCACAAAGGCTTTTATGGCAGCGGTTGAGTTTACATAGGTAAGCGGCAGAATGGTATCACCAAATGTCTCCTGCATTATTTTCCAGCCACGTTCGGTTTGATCGATATTTGCCATGTCTGCCATGGAACAGCCGGCACGCATATCGGGCAGAATTACTTTTTGATGATCGTCAGTTAGCATGTCGGCGGTTTCTGCCATAAAGTGGACGCCGCAGAATATAATGTATTCGGCCTCCTTGTTTCGGGCAGAAATTTGAGCAAGCTTTAGGGAGTCTCCCCGGGCATCGGAAAACTGGATCACTTCATCCTTCTGGTAGTGATGGCCCGGCATAAAAAGACGTTCACCGAATTTTTCCTTGATCTCCCTGATTCGTTGAATCATCAGAGATTCTTCCATCTCACGGTAGCGTTCGGGCAGACTTACCTGTTCATCCTGCTTCAAAAAATCTAGCGTTTCCATAGTACTGTTCTTGTTATAATCTTTAGCTATCATCCAAAATATCCATAAGCGTTATATGTTGGATGACAGTAGCAATTATCTTTTTGTTGTAATTATTTGTTTAAGTTAAAACTGATATCGAGTGCGTTTACGGAATGGGTAAGAGAGCCCATCGA
This sequence comes from Balneolaceae bacterium, assembly GCA_041641755.1. Classification (GTDB taxonomy): domain Bacteria; phylum Bacteroidota; class Rhodothermia; order Balneolales; family Balneolaceae; genus JAMQKA01. The sequence goes on along the minus strand of JBEPXS010000024.1, from coordinate 8,932 downwards.
AATGTAATCTACACCTGTATCACAGTAGTCCCCGATGGTGTCTGGCGTGATACCGCCCGAGACTTCCGTGATCACATGATCTGGAATGAGTTCAACAAATGCTTCAACTTCTTCAGGCGTTCGGTTATCAAACATAATGATATCTGCCCCGGAATCAACCGCTTCAAGTACTTGTTTGCGGTTTTCTGTTTCTACTTCAATGCGGACCATTGGTCCCAGTTGTTTGCGTATCTGTTTAACCGCATCGCTTATACTGCCAGCAGCGGTTATATGGTTATCCTTGATCATTACGCCGCCATCCAGACGATACCGGTGATTGTAACCACCACCACAATGGACAGCATATTTTTGGAGCATTCGAAGTCCCGGAAGAGTTTTTCGCGTGTCGCACACGCGGGTGTGGGAATCCTGTAACGCCTCAACCGCTTTTTTAGTACTTGATGCGATGCCACTCATATGTTGAAGGAGATTCAGGATAACACGCTCACCATTCAGCAATATTCCGGTTGGCCCCTCCGCAATAGCGATCTTATCTCCCTGACGAATATCGTCCCCATCTTGTTTATAAAAATCGATCTCTACTCGTTCGTCGAGCATGTGGTATGTTTCCGAGATGACATCAAGTCCGGATAAAACACCATCAGCTTTGGCGGTAAATGTTCCTGTGGAGCGATCTTCTTTTGAAAAAAGAGTACTTGACAGGTCTCCGAATCCTATATCTTCTTCCAGTGCATCGGAGATAATTTTTTGGAGCTTAATCTTGTTCACTAAAAAATACTTTACACCAGTTTTTAAGCCTGTTTATTTCTTTCTGAGGTTAATTCCATATATTAAACGGTGAAAATAAACATTTTCAATGAGTTAACTAAAGTTTAATGATTTATCTGGATTATGCGGCCACCACGCCGATGAGTGATCATGCCCTTGAGGTGTACCAACAGGTGGCTCGAGAGCACTTTGGTAATGCCAGCAGCCTTCATGACTACGGGTCTACAGCAAAACAGATTTTAGATAAAGCCCGACAAACCATTGGCGGAATGCTTAATGCTGAACCGCGGGGCATCTATTTTACTGCCGGTGGCAGTAAAGCTAATGAGCTGGCTATCCAATCACTGGTTAAAGGTAATTCGGATGGAGCTGGCCACTTGTTGACTACACGAGCTGAGCACTCCTCTGTTCGCAATGTATGCGAGCTGCTTGCAAATCAAGGTTATGAAATTGAGTATATCCCGGTTGACCCAAAGGGTCGGGTTAGGCTTGATGAGCTCGAAAACCTGATTCAGGAGGACACTATCCTGGTTTCCATCCACCACGGAAATTCGGAGATAGGTACACTGCAAGACCTGGAGGCGATCGGGGAGCTACTCAACAGGCGTGATGTGCTGTTTCATAGTGACTGCGTACAAACCTTCGGTAAGGTGCCGGTGGATGTGAAGGCTGCTACAATCGATAGTATTTCTATTTCGGCCCATAAGATTTATGGTCCCAAAGGAGTGGGAGCTGCTTACATCAAACCGTCGTTGAGCTGGAAACCGGTCATTCCGGGTACAACACAGGAAAAGGGTTTTGCTTCGGGTACTGCAAATGTTCCAAGTGTAGGGGCTTTTATGGCAGCAGCCAGTGATATTGCAGGCCAAAAGGATGAACTTAAGCGCGAGCGAAAGTTGCGCAATCAATTCCTGGACCAGTTGCTGGACAGTGATTTTGAAATTACTGTGGAAGGGGATCCGGATCATAGTTTACCCAATATCATAGGATTACGGATACACGGCATGGAAGGGCAGTACGCCATGATTGAGTGCAACCGTCATGGACTGGCCATCTCTACCGGAAGTGCCTGTTCGGTAGGTTCCGAAAAACCGGCCGCAAGCATGGTGGCTTTGGGACGGGATGAACAGCAGGCAAGAGAATTCATCCGTGTTTCGTTAGGTAAACAGACAACAGAAAAAGAAATTACCGAGGCTGTAAAAATTTTGAAAAAAGTATTGACCAGCCATTTTAGTATGGTGAAGCTTTAATAAAACAAACTAAAACAGATCTATGAAAAAAAGTTTAAGCGTATTCTTAATATCGATTTTTAGTCTGGTAGCAGGTACAACAAATTCTTTCGCACAAGGAGCTTCCTCAGAAGCTCAGGTTACTATAGTTGAATACAGTGATTATCAGTGCCCGGCATGCGCATATTTTCATCCTATTGTAGAGAAGTTAAAGGCGGATTACGGTGATACACTTGACGTTAAATACCGATATTTTCCACTGAATAGTCACCAGTTTGCTGCATTGGCTGCCCGGGCGGCGCAGGCAGCAAAAAACCAGGGAAAGTTCAAGGCTATGCACGACAAGCTGTTTGAAAATCAGAAATCGTGGTCGAGTTCAGGGAATCCGCAGGCCGTATTTGTGGGATATGCAAAAGAGCTGGGGCTCGATATGGATCAATTCAGGAGTGAACTCAACGCTACCGAGACCCAGAAGACCGTTATGGAACAAAAGCAGGAAGGAGTTAACCAGGGTGTAAATTCAACTCCTACCTTTATTATTAATGGAGATAATCTGCAACAGTTACCACGGACCTATCAGGAATTCAAAGCCGTTATAGAAAGCTATATGTAGTTATCAACCTGTGAAGCAGTTGAGTGTCATATGTTTGTAGCATAAACGGGTTACGTTTGCAAAGCCAGCAGTTTTTCGGTAACATCGTTCTGTTCACATGATGATTGCTGTTTGTCGTTAGGAGTGCTTTTCCCGTTGTGACGGAAGGGCTGAGATAACATCCTCAACACTTGAACTGGTTAGCACCAGCGGAGGGAAACGACATGTTTGAATAGATTTTCAGCCCGTCTTCTTTCGGTAAACAGCAGATAACCTAATCTTGTTGCTGTTGACCTATGAATGAAAATCGATCCAAAAGCTACGCCCGCGCGTTAACTATCGCAACCTCAGACAGTGGTGGTGGTGCAGGCATTCAGGCCGATCTTAAAGCTTTTTCTGCCATGGGGTGCTATGGGATGTCGGTATTAGCTGCGCTTACAGCCCAAAATACGACTAATGTAACTGGCATTCATGCGCTGCCCCCTGACTTTGTAGCACTACAATTCGACACCGTAATCGAAGATCTCGGGGTGGATGCTGTCAAAATAGGAATGTTGTTTAATAGTGAAATAATCAAGATCGTGGCCAACCGGCTGCAAGCTCACACTATCCGGAATATTGTGCTTGATCCGGTGATGGTGGCGAAGAGCGGTGCAAAATTGATTGAAGATGATGCGATCAAGTCGTTGAAAGAGCACCTGTTTCCACTTAGCACAACCATTACGCCCAACCTACCGGAGGCCGAGACATTACTGGATACCGAAATTAAGGATCGATCGGAGATGGAGACTGCTGCCCGTAAGCTGCTCGAGTTGGGTCCGCAGTCCGTATTGCTGAAGGGGGGACATTTCAGTGAGGAAAACAGCATCGATTGCCTTGTGCTTGAAGAGCCAGACGAAGAGGGAAACGGTTTGTATTGGTATGCAGCCGATCGGATTCACACTAAAAACACTCATGGCACAGGTTGTACACTCTCGTCTGCTATTGCGGCAGGACTAGCCAAAGGATATCCACTTCCACAGGCTGTTCGTGAAGCTAAAGATTACATAACCAAAGCAATAAAGGCGGGCAGCGAATATAGTATTGGGGAAGGACACGGCCCACTGCATCACTTCCACGAGTGGTGGCAATAACTTTGAAAAATTTTTTAAATAAAAATATAGACTACCGATTTAAATGATGAAATTTACTGACGAACTTTGGTCGACCATTGAGCCTATGTATGATGCCATCATGGAACTGCCGTTTATCCGTGAGCTCACTGACGGGACACTACCCGAGGATATTTTCCTTTTTTACCTTAAGCAGGATACACTTTACCTGGCCGATTTTTCCCGAGCGTTATCACTGGCCGGTGTACGTGCTGATTCAACCACGCAGATGTACGATTTTTTTAAATTTGCCAGCGAGGCTGTGGTGGTTGAACGTCAGCTTCATCAGAATTTTTATGAACAGTACGGGACCGAAATGAATCCGGAAAAATCACCGTCGTGTTTTGCTTATACAAATTTTCTGCTTTCAACAGCGGCTACCAAAGATAATGTAGTCAACATCGCTGCATTACTGCCCTGTTTCTGGATATACAGGGAGGTGGGGCTTGAGATCTTTGAGAATGCGGCTGATAACAATCCATACCAAGACTGGATTGGCACCTATGCCGGAGAAGAGTTCAACGAAAGTGTAGACCGGGCTATCGAGATCACAGATGAGGTGGCTGCACGTGAATCCAAGGAGCGGTTGGAAGAGATGACCGAGGCTTTTATAAAATCGACCGAACTGGAGTGGATGTTTTGGGAAAGTGCGTACAGGAAGGAACAATGGCCGTTGCAGGAGGTGTTGAAAGAGGCACAAGACTAAATATGCCGTATATTGAGGAAACAGAAAAGCAGAGGAAAAAATTGTTATTACCGGGAAGTAAATACTGAATCCAAAATTTAGTATCATGAACTGATAGTCGGACCAATTTTAATCAAGTTACAATCCATAGTATGAAAATCGGTATCATAGGCGGCGGTATCATAGGACTCAGCTTGGGATGGCAGCTCTTAAGACGCGGTGCAGATGTTACTCTTTTTGAGAAAAATGAAGTTGGAGATCGGGCAAGCCGTGTTGCTGCAGGGATGCTGGCACCGTACGCAGAGGTGGGATTCGAAGAGATTGATCTGATGAGGCTCAGCCAAAAGAGTCTGAATTTGTACCCGCGCTTTCTGGATGAGCTGGCTGAGGATGTCGATGATGTGCCAACATTTGATCAATGTGGAACGATGCTGGTAGGGGTCGATCGTGATGATACCGAATACCTGAAACGCTTGTACGAGTTCCGGGAAGAGCTTGCATTAACTGTTGAAATGATCAGCGGTTCGGAGGCACGGGAGCGCGAGCCCCTTCTATCTCCCCGGGTGGTTTCAGCTATATGGTTGCCGGACGACGCACAGGTCGACAACCGGGCTCTGTTGCAGTGTCTGAGGCATGCGTTTGAGTCGAACGGGGGATTATTGCTGGAACAAAATGCAGTAGAAAAGATCGACCGTTCGGAAAGATCAGTGAAGGGGGTATCGACGACAAACTCTACATTTACGTTTAACAAAATTGTATTAGCAGCTGGAAGCTGGTCGGGTAAAATAGCCGGTGTACCTGAGGAGACAAAGCCCCCTATTCGCCCCGTAAAAGGACAGATCATAACCCTGCGCAAAACAACAGATTGCGATTTAAAGGGCATCGTTCGTTCTCCGCGCATGTACCTGGTGCCCAAAGAAGACGGAACCCTGCGACTGGGAGCCACCAGCGAAGAGAAAGGATTTGATACTATTCCCACTGCCGGTGGGCAAAAGGAACTGCTGGAAGATGGCTGGGAGGCTGTACCTTCCATTTATGAGCTTCCGTTGGAAGAAACTCTCGCAGGTCTCCGGCCCGCCAGCCGGGACCATGCTCCCATTATCGGTCAAAGCGATATAGAAGGGCTCTATTACGCCACAGGTCACTATCGTCACGGAATCCTGTTGACGCCTGTAACTGTTTATTTATTAGCAGAGGAGATCTTGGACGGAACAATACCCGAGGCCTTGGAGCCGTTTCGTCCTGGGCGCTTTGCAAGTGATGAATATCAAGCATAAACCGAACAGCTTATGAAGCTGCATGTAAACGGAGATACCGTAGATACCAACGCGGAAACAGTACAGGAACTGCTCCGTCAATTCGATGTTGAGGGAAACGGTAAAGGTACGGCAATAGCCGTCAATGACTCAGTTGTACCAAAGGAGAATTGGAACGAGTATCAGCTCAACGAAGAGGACCGTATAGAAATCATTCGGGCCACCCAGGGCGGTTAAAAATGGGAAATTAAGAATTAGAAAGGCAAAATTGTTGGACGACAGGTCATGAGTAAACTAACAATTGCAGATAAAGAGTTTGATTCCCGTCTGATCCTCGGGAGTGCACGTTTTCCGGATCCCGATACCATGCGGCGGTCCTTAAAAGTCAGCGGTACAGAAATTGTGACAGTTGCCCTGCGGCGTGCAAATTTAGATCGTGACGATAGTGAAGATATTCTCAGCTATCTTGATCAGGATGACTACTTTATTCTGCCCAATACGGCAGGATGTTATACTGCTAAGGAAGCGGTACTAACTGCCCAGATGGCTCGCGAGGCGTTAGGTACGAATTGGGTGAAGCTGGAGGTGATCGGGGACGACGAGACGCTTTTCCCGGATGTGCCAGAACTATTGAAGGCTGCGGAGCAGCTTATTATGGAAGATTTCGTGGTTCTGCCCTATGCCAATGATGACCCCATTACGTGTAAAAAACTGGCTGATATGGGTTGTGCCGCAGTCATGCCGCTGGGTGCACCAATCGGTTCCGGCATGGGCATACGGAATCCATACAACCTGCAGATAATTCGTGAACAGGTGGAGGTGCCGGTAATTGTAGACGCCGGTGTTGGAACCGCCTCTGATGCTGCCATCGCTATGGAGCTCGGGATGGACGCTGTTTTGATGAATTCTGCCATATCGCAGGCAAAGCACCCCGTAAAAATGGCGGAAGCGATGAAGCTGGCGATCGACGCCGGGCGTCTGGCTTATGAATCCGGTCGCATGACACGCAGGCTGTACGCAAAGGCTTCAAGTCCGGTAGAAGGAAAAATGGAAGTTACCGGGGCGAATGAATAAGCCACCGTTTCGATACTATCTTATCACCAATCGAAAGAAATGTGCCCCGCAAAACTTGACCGAGGTGGTTACGGAGGCCTGTAGAAATGGAATTAAAGCTGTTCAGGTACGTGAGAAGGATTTATCAACAAAAGAATTATACAGGCTTGCTGTAAAGCTGCGCGGAATCACCAGAAAGACACAAACCAGGTTGTTTATAAATGACCGTGCCGACATTGCCATTTCAGTTGATGCTGATGGAGTTCATTGTAGAGAAAAGAGTATGCATCCGAATGATATAAAGAAAATCAATTCATCCCTGTTGGTAGGTTCCAGCGTGCATTCTGTTGAATTGGCAAAACATGCAGAGGAGAACGGTGCCGATTTTTTACAGTTTGGGCCTGTTTATTACACTTCTTCTAAAGCCAGGTATGGGGAACCACAAGGGATAGATAAACTCCGGAAGGTTTGTGATGAGACTACTATACCGGTGTATGCGGTCGGTGGAATTACACCGGAGCATGCCTCAGATTGCATAAATGCCGGGGCCTTCGGGGTGGCCGGGATATCTTCAATCATGGGGGCAGAAGATATCCCGGAAAAAGTAGATCAATGGGAAAAAGTGTTGAAATATTTATGAGCAAGGATTTACGTGGTGTTTACCTGATAACCGATACCCAAATACAGGAACAGTATGAGCACGTTGAGCTGGTTGATTTAGCGTTAAGAGCGGGAGTACAGATGATCCAGTACCGGGATAAAGAAGCCCCAGCCAGGGAAATATTGAAACAGGTTAAGGAGATCTCTCCACGGGTTTCTAAAACCGAAAGCCTGTTTATTGTAAATGACCGGGCGGATCTGGCATTAGCCGGCGGTGCCGATGGAGTACACCTGGGACAGGATGATCTTCCGATTCAAGCAGCTCGAAAATTAATGGGTGAAAGGATAGTCGGTGGTACGTCATCGAATCTCGAAGAGGCTTTGCAGGTGGAGGAAGCCGGGGCTGACTATGTTGCCCTGGGGCATATTTTTGAGACCACTACCAAGCAGAAATCTTATCCACCTCGTGGACTCGATATCCTTCGGGAAGTAGCAGATGCCGTAAATATACCACTGGTGGCAATAGGGGGTATTACCTTGGAGAATGCTCCGAAAGTGATAGAAGCCGGGGCCGATATCATTGCCGTCTCATCCGCCATCTGTGCAGCGAATAGTCCATATGAAACAGCCTGTGAATTCATTGATTTGTTCCAGTGAAATAATCGAGATCTAAGAACTGATTTATTTGGTAATAATAAACATCCTCAAGTAATAAGTATATGATTTACGAATTTCTGAAAAAGTCCCCACAATTCGATGATACTGTCTTTGTAGCCCCCAGTGCGGATATTGTCGGTGATGTTACCATAGGTAGTCAGAGCAGTATCTGGTTTAATGTGACCATCCGGGGTGATGTAAACTGGATTGAAATCGGGAAACGCAGCAACGTTCAGGATAATGTTTGTATCCACGTTATGAATCAAACCGGTCCCACAAAAATCGGTGATGAAGTTACCATCGGCCACAGCGCCATGATCCACGGCTGTACAATCAAAGACCGAGTATTGATAGGCATAAACACCACGGTGCTTGATAAGGCGGTAATAGAATCCGATGTGATTGTGGCGGCAGGCAGCCTGGTGCCTCCCGGCAAGCATCTGGAGTCGGGTTATTTGTATATGGGATCCCCGGTAAAACAAAAGCGTAAACTAACCGACGAAGAGAGTGCCTCCATAAAAGAGCATTCCGAAAACTACCTCAAATATTCCCGAGCCTACCAACAAAAAGACGAATACGAAGAGAACCCCTTTTATACTCGCAAAAGCTAAAAAGGTAGAGATTAAGCATACAGGTTTTCGAAACTTTAAACTCTCAACCTGTAACATTCGACAAACAGATGTCCGGTATCTATCTCCATATTCCGTTTTGTAAGCAGGCCTGTTCTTACTGTGACTTTTATTTTGTTACCCGGACAGGATACAGGGCTTCGTTTGTCGACAAGCTGGTAGAGGAGATTGAATCGTATAAGGAATCCCGATTTGCCGCGGAGGAAGTACAGACTATCTATTTTGGCGGTGGCACGCCCTCCCTTTTAGAACCGGGGGAAATCGAACGGATTATGGAGGCGTTGCACGACACCTTCCCGGTTAAAACTGAAG
>JBEPXS010000023.1:0-16691 GCA_041641755.1 Balneolaceae bacterium | reverse complement strand
ATTGATCTTCCTTGGCATTGGTGTTTTGGCAATATCCATCGACGGTTATTACAAGTATTATGATTGGTATGAGCAGATTATAAATTTTCATAGGATTGCCTCATAAAAGATTATGTTTCGTACTACTATTCAATTTTTGATTTTACTATTCTGCCGTAATAATAATTCGCCGGTAACTCGCAAGATTCGGTTCTCCATCATCGGTCACTTCCAAACTCACTTTGTATAATCGTTCTGACAACCAGCGCCAGATCCCTGCCTCCTGACTATTCTTCTTCCAGTCTCCTGAATAAACCGAACTGATCAGCATTTTCGGCCGTGATAAGCTCGCAATTAAACAACTGTTTCTCCTGGTGCTGACTTTCCCCGGTTTGAATATATTCATCGGCCTGCTCTACGGCTGAGGTGGCCATTTTCACCGCGGGCTGCAGGACCGTGGCGTGCATGCGGCCTTCCTTGATTGCCTCAATGGCATCGGGACTTCCGTCGATTCCAACCACAATGACATCCTCTTTGCCTGAGGTCCGGAGTGCGGATGCGGCACCGAGTGCCATCGTATCGTTACCGGAAAGGACGCCTTCAATATCAGGATGGGCCTGCAGGATGGTCTCCGTTTTGGTGTAGCCTTCGCTCTGGCTCCAGTTGGCACTCTGCCGGGCCACCTGCTCCATGACGGGATACTGGTCCAAAATCTCATTAAATCCCTGGGAGCGAATTTGGGCATTGGTGTCCGACTCTTTGCCGACAAGCTCTACATAGCGGCCTTCCTCTCCCATGGCGTTGACAAACTCTTCCGCTGCCGATCTCGCACACTGGTAATTATTGGAGACGAGCTGCGCCACCGCAATACCCGTAGCGTTGATCTCCCGATCGATCAGGAATACAGGCACGCCGGCGTTGGTGGCCTTTTCCACTGCGGTAACAGAAGCATCAGCACCCGCATTATCCAGGATGAGAGCAGCAGCGCCGTTGGCAATGGCTTTGTCGATAAGCTGGTCCTGGCGAACCAAATCTCCCTCATGCGACAGTTTAAGTGTTTCATACCCTAGTTCCTGTGCGCGTTTCTCGGCAGCATCTGCTTCTGCCTTAAAAAAGGGATTGTCATGAGAAGGGGTAATGATTACCATCAAATTCTCATTCGTTTGGGTACCATTGTTCTCTTTTTCTCCTCCACATGACACCGCAACCACTATCAACAGAGTCAAAAAAAGAGAGGATATATATACACTGACGTTTTGTACTTGCATCATATTCACCTTATACTGGTTTCAGTTAATTGATTTTAAAATTTTTTTGGCCGGTTTTTTTCAAGTCTACTGCCAATTAGGGTACAATTTTTTATCGAGGGCTTCGTAAAAACCTTCTTTCACTGCCTTTTCATTGTGAGTCTATGAAGCAATTTCCTTGTAGTAGTTCTGATCGGGAGATTGCTTCACTCCGTTCGCAATGACAGCTGGTTTTACAAGGCCTTGTTATCATTAATACTTGTTTAAAATCTGGATTCATGTTATTCCGTTGACATCGCCAGGGCGTTATGCTGAATGCGTTCCTGCAGTTGATCTACAATTACCGCAAGTATGATCACGGCGCCTTTGATAACGATCTGCCAAAACTCGGATATCCCCACCAGGACCATCCCATTTTCCAAAACACCGATAATAAAGGCCCCGATTATGGTACCTACGATGGTGCCACGGCCACCCATCAGTGACGTACCGCCAAGTACTACAACAGCAATAGCATTAAGTTCATACATTTCGCCGGTTGCGGGATGGGAGGCCCCCAGCTGGGAAGCGATAATCAACCCGACCAGAGCCGCACAAACACCGGAAATAACATAGGTCAGCGTCTTAACCCGCTTCACCCGGATGCCGGAAAGCTTTGCAGACTCCTCGTTACCTCCAACAGCATATATATGACGGCCGAACGATGTCCGGTTAGCGACGACGGTGCCGATCAAAGCCAAGGCAACCATAATCCAGATGGGAAGCGGCAGGCCCAACAGAGTTCCGCTACCCAGTGTCAGAAAACCTGTGTTATTCAGGGAAGGGCGTCCTGCCAAGTTGGAAAATGTGGCCCCGTTGGAGATAAGCATGGCAAATCCCCGGGCGACATAAAGCATGCCCAGTGTGGCTATGAAAGGAGCTACATTGAGCCTGGTGATAAGAACCCCATTCACTGCCCCCACCAAGGCGCCCACCAGCAGTGTAATAAGGATAACCATCCAGACATTAAAAAAGATGGAGATCCCGAACATCGGGAGCATGAGCCCCTCCGAAAGAAGCCAGCCGGCCACCATGCCGGAAAGCCCGGCGATAGATCCCACAGAGAGATCAATGCCCGCACTCAGAATCACATACGTCATGCCGATGCCCAAAATGGCATTTATAGCAACCTGTTTGGCGAGGATGATAAGATTGCTTGTCGTGAAGAACGTGTCGCTGAGCATCGAAAAAACGACCACAACCAAAATCAGGGCAATATAAGCTCGCAACCGCAAAAGGAGGAGCTTGATGGACGGTATTCGAAAACTGGAATTATTTATTACAAATGAATCTTGAGACATTCTTCTGCTGTTAATTGCTATTCCTTTTTGCTACGCAGGCCTCTAATATGGCCTCTTCTGTCATATCATCTCCGCTGAGGTCGGCGGTAATGGAACCCTGGGCTAATACCAGAACCCGGTCAGATATTTTTAACACCTCTTTAAGCTCGGATGACGTAAACAGCACCGATCGGTTGCGGGTGGCTATCTCTTTCATCGTTTCAAAAATATCCACCTTTGCGCCTACATCGATACCTCTTGTTGGCTCATCCATCATCAGCACCTTGGGGTTGGTAAGCAAACTTTTGGCAACAATGACCTTTTGCTGATTGCCGCCGCTGAGCGACATAATAGGCTGATCGGCGTTTGATACCTTGATCGCTAATTTCTGGATATAGTCTCTAACGGTTTCTTTCTCTTTGGCCGACGACAAAAACAGCCCTTTCAAATAAGCTTTTAAGCTGGCCAGCGTCATATTCTCAGTAACTGACATGGTTTGCACCAGTCCCTGGCGCTGGCGGTCTTCGGGAATAAGCATGAGTCCTGACCTGATCCGTTGATCGGTCTTCTTTTTGCTTACAGTCTCACCGTCAAGAAGCACGTTACCGGTAGCCGTGGGATTAAGGCCAAATATACTTTCCAGCAGTTCCGTCCGCCCGGCTCCCATCAACCCGTAGATTCCGACAATCTCACCAGACCGCACCGTGAAAGAGACATGGTCAACAACATAGCCATCCTTCTGAATATGCGGGAGTGTCATATCCTGTACCTCCAGGAGCGGCTTTCCCTTTTTGCGAGTGGTATCTTTTTCAGGGAACAGCGAGGATGGATCTCGGCCTGCCATATTCCGGACAATCCAGGAGAGTGTGACGTCTTCGGCATCGGTCTCCGCAACCAGCTTTCCATCTCTCAGTACGGTGAAATAATCACCGACCTCAAGACACTCATCCAGCCGGTGTGAGATATAGATCACAGCCACCCCCTGGGAGGTTAAATCCCTGATGATCTCCAGGAGCACGGCGGTCTCTTTGCGGCTGAGTGCAGAGGTGGGTTCATCCATAATGAGGATGTTGACATCATCCTTGAGCGCGCGGGCAATTTCAACCAACTGCTGTTGCCCCACTTTCAATTTGTCAACGGACAGGTCCGAATCTATGGTTTGTTCCAGGCGCTCCATAACCGAGCGTGTGATCGCTTTCTGCTTCTCAAAGTCCACGGTTCCGAACCGGGTTTTGATCTCGGAAGCCAAAAAGACATTCTCGGCGACACTCAAATTCGGACAGAGGTTGAGCTCTTGGTAAATAATCCCGATGCCATTTTCCAGCGCCTTACCGGGAGACAAGATATCCACTTCCTCGTCATTCAGCAAAAGTTTTCCCTCGGTCGGTTCTTCAACCCCGGCAATAATTTTCATAAGCGTTGACTTGCCGGCGCCGTTTTCCCCGAGGAGAACATTTACCTTTCCGGGATAGACATTGAAGTTGACGCCATCGAGCGCCACGGTACCCGGGTATTTTTTGGTGATATTCTGAACCTTCAATATTGGCTCGGGTGTGTCTGGAGAGCTGGATTTAACGTCTGAATGAGTTGGTGACTGTTGTTTGCTGCTCATCATTCCTCTGTCACTTCAATGTTCACAGGGGTGATGGTTACCTGGTTTTTCTCATATACCAGTGCACCGTGGAAACTAATTTTCTTCCCCTCAAATGCTGAAAAATTCATCGCACTCAGCTCCGTTTCCATAAGATACTTGTGCATGGCCCTGGAGACCGCGGCATATTCAAGCTGGTTCGTAAATTGATCAAATGAAATGAAAGACAATGCATCCCGTAGTGCGGTACCGGAAATGACGGGACCGATCTGGAGCAGTACATTTCCTGCCTGTGGAATGTCCACGCGAAGAACACCTATCCTGGAGGTCGTATCTACTTCAATGACCATTCCCCTTCCTTTCACCAGCAGAGCAGACGACTGACTACCCTCACCGATTCCATATTGTTCAGCGAGCTTTGGATCGTCGCTATTTATTGCTTCCAGGAGTGTTGACAGCTCAATGGCTTCTTCCCGGATTGTGGGAATCACCTTATCCCGCCATATTTCATCGACGTAATTATCTGCATTAAATTCTGTTTGTTGCTCCTCAAAAATCACTTCTCCGGTCTCAGGATCAATATCCCTGACTTCACACCCAATCAGAAGAATCGTAAGACATCCCAAAAGTACAAGCCCTTTCACCCTGGAGAGTCGTGCTAGCAAACCACTGTCCATAAAATTTCGACACTTCAACATTTCTGCTAACATTTTCATCTTTTTTAACCTTTCAGAACTGTTCATGCCTGTGATATCTTTTCCTTTTCCCTGTCCGGCTGATGCAGTAACCGGCTCACGGCATCCTGCCATTCTTCGTACTTAGTTTCGTAAAATTCCTCTTTGCCGGACGGTTCAAATTGGTCATGATTCTTTGGCAATGAATCGATTTCATCAAGATCCTTCCAGATTCCCAGGGCAAGGCCTGCCAAATACGCGGTACCCAGTGATGCGATTTGTGAAGCGTTGTTGCGATGTACGGGGTGGCCCAGAATATTCGCCTGGAACTGCATGAGCCGGTCGTTCCGGCTACCTCCGCCATCTGCCAGTAGCAGCTCGAGATCCGTCTCTGCAGCCGCATCCATGACGCTGAACACATCGCAAACCTGGAATGCCATCGACTCGATAGCTGCCCGAGCGATATGGGCAGCGGTCGTGCCCCGCGTTAGCCCGGAGATCATCCCGCGCACGTCGTCCCGCCAGTAAGGAGCTCCCAGGCCCGCAAATGCCGGCACGATATAGACCCCTTCAGAATCATCCACCTCAGATGCCAGCTCTGCGGCACGCTCCGGGGTGTCCATTCCAAGCAGATCGGCAAACCAGTGCACAGTGGCTCCTGCCGAAGTTATGTTACCTTCAAGCGCGTATACCACTTTTTCTCCGATTCCCCAAGCCACTGTTGAAGAAAGACTCTGATTTCCTGCAACAAGCTCAGGAGTCGAACTCATCACTGAACTTCCTGTTCCGTAAGTGGCTTTAACTTTACCAGGACGAAATCCACTCTGTCCAAAAAGAGCCGCATGGGAATCTCCGATCATACTTGCCACTGGTATTCCATCCGGAATACCATCTACTCCATTTGTTTCTCCTGTAATTTCATTTGAAGATGTCAGTTTTGGAAGAACCGGTCGTGGAACATCAAAAATATCAAGCATACGGTCATCCCATTTAAGAGACTCAAGATTAAGCAACTGTGTTCTGCTCGCATTACTGACATCACATGCGTGTTTCCGTCCGGAGGTGAGGTTCCATAACAGCCAGCTATCCACGGTGCCGGCGCATAACTCCGCCTGCCCGGCCCGCTCTCTTCCATTGGGAATATTATCCAACAGCCACCGAATTTTGCTTGCCGAAAAAAGCGGATCGATGCCCAGGCCGGTCCGGTGCCGTATCTCATCCTCCAGGCCCTGCTCCTTCAGTCGCTTACAGAATGGGGCTGTTCGCCTGCACTGCCAGGTAATCACGGGTCCTGCGGGCTTGCCCGATTCCCGCTCCCAGACCAGCGCCGACTCCCGCTGGTTGGTGATTGCGATGCCCGCCGGTTCCACACCACCAGACGCTTCAAGACAGCTTCGGATAGCCTGTACCACGCTCTGCCATAGCTCTGTCGCATCTTGTTCAATCCAGCCTGGTTTAGGATACTGTTGGGAAACCGGACGGGAGACCTTGTGGTACAGATTTCCATCCTTTCCAACTAAATGTACTTTCGTATTTGTCGTACCCTGATCTATGGTAAGTATGGTATTATTCATAGGGTTTTATATTCCTGGCAATATTAAGCAAAAGACAGAGCATTGACGGTTATCCATTGTACAACAGGTCAATCAAGTGAATATCAAGTACCTCATATAGCACTTGCTTTTGTTTTAAGAAAATCTTTTGCCGTTGCCATCAGTCCTTCGCCGGATATTCCGTAATGTCTCAGAATATCTTTCTGAGGCCCGGTAATAGTGTATTCATCCGGAATTCCGATCCGTTTAAATGGTACAGAATACCCCGACTCCAACAGATGGCTCGAGCAGGCTTCCCCGAGACCACCGTTGACCATATGCTCTTCAACGGTGATAATAGCTCCGCACTCCTCTGCCGCTTTTGTAACGGTTTCCGTATCAAACGGCTTTATGGTGTGCATGCTCACTACGCGTGCCTCGATACCCTCCTCTTCGAGCATGTGGGCGGCCTGCATTGCGCGGTACACCGTCTCACCATTGGCAATAAATGCCAGGTCATTCCCATCCCGTACTGTAATCGCTTTGCCCACTTCGAATTTGATTTCTTCATCGTGGAGTGTGTACATCGGTTTTTTCCCAAACCGTAAAAAAACTGGCTTATCATGGTGATAGGCGAACTTGGTTGCTTCCCGTGTTTCAAAGTTATCCGCCGGTACAATAATAGTCATGTTGTTGATGGCTCTCAACACTGCCAGATCGTGTATGGAATGGTGTGTAGAACCGAGATCCCCATAACTAACTCCCGCGCTGATGCCCACCAGCTTTACGGGATGATCGGAGTAGGCCACGTCGTTTTTGATCTGTTCAAGCGAGCGCGCCGTCAAAAAGCAGGAGGGCGAAATGGCAAATACCTTCTTGCCGGCAGAAGCAAGTCCTGCCGAAATACCCACGAGATTTTGTTCTGCAATTCCCACTTCCACAACCTGCTCGGGAAATTTTTCCGCAAACGGTACCAGTTTTCCCGAACCCCGGGAATCACTGGTAGTAATGATTAGGTCAGAGTCTGTCTCGGCCAACTCCTCCAGGGTGTCGGCAAATACGTACTGGTTGGCTCGTTCCTGCTCAAGTGTGTTCATTTTTCCAAATCAAAATGTTAAAAATCCTGTGAAACTTGGCTGAGTTCAGCTAAGGCGTCTTCATATTGTTCATCGTCGGGCA
Organism: Balneolaceae bacterium; assembly: GCA_041641755.1. Lineage (GTDB taxonomy): Bacteria > Bacteroidota > Rhodothermia > Balneolales > Balneolaceae > JAMQKA01. Next base: position 9,170 of record JBEPXS010000023.1, on the reverse strand, counting down.
CTTTATGGTGCCATTTAGGATCGCCTTCAATAAAGCTGATGCCTTTGCCCTTCATGGTATGGGCGATCACCATGTTGGGTTTATTCTTTTGAAAAGGAGCACTTTTAAAGAGCTGCTCCATTTCATCCAGGTTGTGCCCGTCCACCTCTTCCACTTGCCAGCCGAACGACTCAAATTTTTCTCGCAAAGGCTCAATATTGATCACATTATCGACGGGACCGGTGATCTGCAGCTTATTGTAATCCACGATTGCAACCAGGTTATCCAGGTTATAGTGCGCAGCGGCCATCAGGGCCTCCCAGTTGGAGCCTTCGGCCAGCTCACCATCTCCCAGGAGTGTATATACTTTGTAGGGCGCGTTATCCATCTTACCGGCCAGGGCAATACCCACGCTCATGGAAAGGCCGTGCCCGAGGGCCCCGGTATTGTGCTCCACCCCTGCTACTTTCCGCGTGGGGTGTCCCACATAATGGGACTGGTACTGCGAAAAGGTGTCGATATCGGCATCCGGAAAGAACCCTTGGTCAGAAAGTGTGACATACAGGGCTTCCACAGAATGGCCTTTACTTTGGATGTACCGGTCACGATTGTTATCGTCAAAATTTTCAGGTGATACGTTCATGACCCGATTGTACAGCACATTCAAAATATCGATGCAGGAAAGGCTGCCCGCTGTATGCCCCGCACCGGCATTTTTGATACAGGACAATATCCGTTTTCGGTATTGCACTGATTTTTGTGCCAGATCTATCTCTTTATGCTTGATCTTAGTCATAGCAGATGATGTTCATTATCAAGTATTAGCATTGTGATTGTGAACCTCCCACCCCAAGTAGGTGGAGACAGCTTCTTCCAAAATCCCAGCAGTTTTAGAGGCGTTCATGACCACATGGTGTTCAAACCCGTTTTTACAGACAAAATGCATGAGACCCTGCAGGTTAGGGATGCTGGCCACAGCCCTTGTACCGAACGTGTTCAGCGGATCGTCGGTGAGCTCTCCTTCACCAAAGTAAGCCCTGATTGTCCCTTCGTTATCATCAGTTGAGAGCCGGCCAAAAGTGAGCTCCGAAGCGGGCGTTCGACCTTCCAATGCTCCCACGGTGTTTTCTTCACCCACACTGGTCCCCAGGATCGGGGCGGTGCTTATGGTCACGTCAGGAAGGAAGGACTTAGCCCAGTTTCCGCAGTGAAACAGTACACATTTTTCTTCATCGTCAGCGTAATTGTTATTCCAGTCCACCAGTGCGCTGGGACTGTCGGAAGCCAGCTGCATGGCATACATCGTCAGCGTTCCGGTTACATCCACCTCGCAGGCACTGGGCAGCATGTTCTCACTCATCATCGACATGCTGGTGCAAACGTTACACCCGTAATTTTCCTGCACCGAAGTCCAGCACTGGATGGCAGTAGCATCCAGCTTGTGTTCATCTACAAAGTCCTGTAATACAATATCCAGCTTGGCAATCTGCTGCAGGCTCTCCTCGGTGGTTAATCCGGTATTGGAATATTCCTTAATCTTCTCGATCGTATTCTTAACCTTCGCGTCGCCGGATTCAATTTTTTCTGCTTTCCCGAGAATTTCAGAAAGGTCAGCCGTCACAACACTGATATTGTTGCGTTCAAGTATCTTTTCGCTGTAGCGAACAGTATTAAACGCGGCCGGCCGGGCCCCAATAGCGCCAATACGGACACCACTCAGTCCATTCACCACCTTGCAAACCTTGGCAAACTTCGCAAGGTCGTTTTTAAAAGTCTCTGATTCCGGGCGATCGACATGCTTTTCCGTCAGTGTAAACGGGATACCATATTGATATAGATTATTACAGACTGAAATTTTTCCGCAGTACGCATCACGGCGGCGGGCCACATCCATTTTGTCCAGATCATCGGCATAAGCCATAATCAATACCGGCACATCCAATCCCGACAGTCGGATAGTATCGGCGATGCCCTTTTCATCTCCGAAGTTGGGCAAAACTACAAGAATACCTTCAATCTCGTCCTCGTGTCTTTTAAATAGGTCGGCACACTTCTCCGCATCTCGATATGTCTCAACGTCACCGAGCTTGGTTTCCTCCTTAGCCAGCATAATACCGCCTATATCCATCTCTTCTAGCAGATCCTGTACCTCTTCGCGGGCATCGCTGACCAACTGGTCAGGGAAAAAATCCCGATTCCCAAAAATTACGCCTAATGTTGTTTGTTTACTCATGTGTTTTATGCTCTTTTTTGCAGTAATATCCCTATTCTAGTTCTTTACAATCGGTACCCATTCATTGTGTTGATTGGGCGGTTCAAAAGCAATAGAGTCCTGATCTTTTTCGCACACTACCACTTTTCATCGATCCAAGTAACACTGCTATATAGACCATGCTCTACCTGGGGAGATTCGTTTCATAATACCAGATCTAACAGTATTCTCATCAACTCTTCTGATATAATTATACAAAATATGAGCTTTTGTATAAAAATTATTTACTGAATATATATTCAAAACTTCTCACGTTGCTATAATCCAAGTAACTGGGTCGACAACCCATATCTCTTCCGAGGACTTTCACAAAAGAGTCTCTCAGTAAGACCTTTGACCGGATTACGGTGTCGATGATTGAGCAACACTACATCGGTCCACTAGTTGGGATAATCATACGATGGACGCTCTGCGGTAGCAGGTGATGCCGTAACAATAGTAATTCCGCCCGTTTTACCGTCAAACGAAGAAACATTGCTTTTAATAATTGGACCACCTAGTTATTAAAAAGGCCCTCACCGCTGGTATTTTTAATGCTAACTGCAAAATACGTCACCGGATCGAGACCAATAGATTTGCCGTCCTTGCGCAGGACACCTTTGAGGACTCCTGTGTTTAAGGTAAAAGTTCCCCTACCCGTGTGAACTTTAGGAGTCGGGCTGCCAATTTTTCTTTGATCAACCTCCTTGAAGATCACAAGAAAAGTACGATAATTATTAATAAACTGAATATGAACAGCATATTAATCTATTTTCCTATCTCCACAGCGTAAATCATCCCTGCTCTCATATCGGGTAATAACAAACGCCCCTTGTCTTCCTCCAAATAAAAATCCGCCGCAGTCTCCAGTCCTTCAATCAACACCGTTGATTCTTCCGTTTGACCATCAATTTTCCAGACCATACCCGATGTCCAGCTACTTACGTAATAATTACCATCCATATCCTGTTCCACCGCGTCCGCTCCCCGGAACTGACCTTGCAAGGGCGTGAGCTTCCCATCTTTTTTTACTAAAAAATTACCGAGGAAAAAAGCACCAATCATAATATTTTCGTCATTATCCACGCCTACTCCGTTTGGATTCAACATCAACGGAGAAGTATCTTGTGCGACCGAAATATTGCCCGACAGATCAATATGATATACCCTGCCGACTTGTTCTATTGAGTCTGCCTCCTCACTTTCAAGCGGCCAGAGATTGTTATTTTCGTCGCGCATGCTACTTACATCTCCCATATCCGTGACATAGATACCGGTTTCGTTTGCATCTACAGCAACATCATTCAGATATAGCACTTCTTCCGGGAAATCTTCTTTATCTACAAAGACTTCTGCTTCACCTTCGGAGTTAACCTGCCAAACACGCGTTACGTCCGACAGATACAAATGATCGTTCAGATACACAATTCCTTTAGGATCATTAAAACCACCAGCAAACGGCTTCACTTCATTCCCTGATATTTCAACAACCTCACCATCCCCATCTTCCTGGCCATTCATGATGGTGACGTAATAATTGCCATTAAATCCTTTGGTGATGCTTTCAGGATTTTCGCCGACTTTTAACGGAAACTGGGTTTCCGTATTTGTGGCGCACATAGATACAATCAAGGCAATAATGATTAAAAGAAACGCCTTTTTACTTCTGTCAACTTTTTCCATTTTTCTATTGTTTTCGTGTTGATGTTGTTTTTTAGACCTGTCATGGTAAATCAAAATTATCCGGATCAGGACCGATGCGCTTCTCCTTATCGAGCGCATCAATTGCATCCATATCTGCCTGTGAAAGCTCAAAATCAAAAATTTCCGCGTTTTCCTTTATGCGTTCTGGTCTTTCAGATTTAGGAATTGTAACCACCTCATGCTGTAAATCCCAGCGCAGTGCGATATGAGCCGGAGTCTTGTTATATTTCTCAGCCAGTTCTTTAACAACTTCTACCTCCACAATCTGCCCCTGCATTAAAGGACTCCAGGCTTCTACTTGTATATGTTGGCTTTGACAAAAGCTTAAGAGTTCTGGTTGGACTAGAAACGGATGGAACTCTATCTGATTCACAGTGGGGACTACCTGGCTGGTACTCAAAATATCCTCCAGGTGGTGCACCAGAAAATTGCTAACGCCAATCGCTTTGGCCCGGCCACTTTGATAAATCTGTTCCATCACTTGCCATGTTTCTTGATAGCAATCCGGTTCGGGCCAATGTACCAGGTACAAATCCACGTAATCTGTGCCCAGACGTTCGAGACTTTCTTCGAATGCCTCCATTGTGCGTTTCTCGCGCTGGGCATCATTCCATACCTTTGTGGTTAAAAAGATTTCCTCACGCGGAACATCGCTCTCCCGAATCGCTTTCCCAACGCCACGTTCATTCCCATATACACTCGCTGTGTCTATACTTCGATAGCCGGCTTCCAAGGCATGCTTTACGGACTCCTCTACTTTCCGGCCATCTTCAATCTTAAAAACACCAAATCCTAACCACGGCATTTTGAGCCCGTTGTTTAACACTGTACAATCATAAATACTTCTGATCATTAAACTAACCTCGTAAATCCTTTTAGTTAAAGGTTTTCAATTTATGGTTCCCGACGGCAAGCGCCAATCATTATCTTCTGTTGGTGCCGCCAGTAAAGCCTGTTGACCGCCACTGATCGTCTAATCAGGACAAGCTCAGTCTACTTTACAGAAAACAATTTCGCCCGATCTCGGTTCAATGCGATGGTTCTATCTGGGTGCCTCAATCTTCACCTCACCAGATTTACTATTATATAAGGGGCTTGCTCTTCCAAATCCGGATAAATGGTTCCGTTGCCATTATCGTCCATCACTTCGATGAAATACATAAAATCAAACGTAGGATCTATTTGATTCGCCGGTATTTCAACCTGGTAAACATCGCTTCCATCTTCGGTTTCCATCGGCAAGGTTTCATAGTCGAGCGTTTGATTGACGGCGCGATACCTGAGCCGGACCCACTTCAGGCCGTTCCTTGCGCTCACGCGTGCTTTGATCGCGAGATCCCGCCCCGGCGGAGCGCTGGTGATCGGGGTGTGCTCAATTCGGAACAGGGCCTTGTTGCCGGGGGCTTCGGCCGGTTTATACGTCGGCGAAGTCCGGGGCTGGTCTGCGCTGCCGAGCGCTGCCCGTTCTCGCCGCAATTGCTCCAAACCGTCTTCAAGGTAGCCGAGCTCGTCGCTCCAGTGGCCGGTAAGGTGATGGTTGATGTCCACGAACACGCTGGCCGGCATGCCAAACTTGAGGTTCGGGGCGTAGACGTCCCCGGACGCCGCCACGATTTGTCGCCATGCTTCGATGGCCGCTTTCTCATGGCGAATGGCATCATCCAGCGCGTGGGGATCGCCCGTACGCTCGTAGATGCGGTAGCTCACCGCGGCGGGGATTCGGCGCGCGTGATACAGCGCCAGATTTGACAGGATCTTGAGATCCGTGACGGTGGACAGGAACTCCTTGTTATCGGACGGGACGATATCCTCCGCCCGCGCGATCAGCCGATCCAGCTCCCGGCTTGTGTCAGCGAACCACTTGCTCGTGGCGGAGGGCAGCCTTTGCGCGGTCTCACCGCCCTCGATAAGCAGCCGGGCCTCATCATCGAAGCTGGCGAAGACCTGAATGTCGCTGCCCTCGGCGACGGCGTAATCCGGCAAATCCCCGAACCGTTGCTTTCCCGCCCAGCCCCGGGTCGTCGGGAATTTCCCGTAGGGCGAACACGCGACGACGATCATCGGCAACACCCAGCTCGCCTTGTGCAGGGCCTCCTCTACGATTGGGCCGCCTTCCGGTCCGAAGCGCCGCTGGAATTCCCTTTCCCATATTTCGGGAGGCGTCTCGGGATTGTAGGTCACGCGGCCAAAAACCTGGAAGAAATGCCAATAGCGTTCAAACTCGTAGTCGTAGTATCGGTAGGGCGGATTCAACAGCTCGAACGGCGGCTCGTCGTGGGGCTGCGCCTCCATCTTGGTGGCCAGGGGTTCGTTCACCTCGAACCCGTCGCCGTTGTAAAGATGCGTGCTCCGGGCGAACCGCCGCGCATACTCGGGGCTGCCCCACAGCAGGGCGCGCTGCGTGCCGCCCGTCCACATGCGCCAGTGAATCCGGTAGTCCTGCGGGTAGCGCAGCATGTCGGCGTAGCCGTGCCGGCGATCGTGCTGGTTCTCGCGGTTGATGTGTGCAGGGTGAAACGGAAGCCCCAACTGTTCCATCCAGTATTTCGTGGTAATGGTGAAATTAAGCTCCAAATCAATTGCTGTCTGAATAATGGATTCAGGCAACTCTTTAGCACGCAGATCAATTCGAAAATCAGGAGAAATGGACTTGATCATGGTAAATATCCCGTTCCAGAACAAGGCCATCTCTTCCCCTCTTTTCAAACCGGACTCGTTGTGCATACGGAACTGGATACCGTCCAGGTCGGGCACTTTTTGCATGAACTTTGTTAAAGCCGCCTTGGTATAGTCCGGCAAGTTTTCCGCATCCAAGCCGTCGACCAGGTGGCCGTCGTCGTAATCGGCCAATTGTTCTTCGGTCAAGCCCCCGGCTTGAACGCCTCCCCGGTAGATATGATCCCAGATACCGACCTTGAATTCGAGGCCCCTGGCATGCGCCATCTCGATCAGGCGATTGAGGGCGTTCAGGTTCTTGTGCTGCTCCGCCGCGGATATCCGGCGCATCTTCACACCGGGAAAACCCTCGACGTCGAAAAAGTAAGGATAGGGCGGGGCGAGGAATCCGGCGTTTTCATAGCCGAATATCACGACCAGGGTGTTAAACCGGTTCCGGGCCAGCAGATCCAGGTAGCGTGCCCAATAGGTCTCATCGTAGAACCGGCTCTCCCAATAAGCGCGGTTCATCGTATAGAGGGAAATCGCCCGGTTGCCCACGTCCGGTGTTTCCGTCATTTCTCTGACTTCGCTCATGGGCGAAGTCTGCCCGCCAGCCCAGCCAATGCGGTCAGCGACATCCAACAAACCATACATAAGCCCGCGATCGTCAAAACCACTGACCACCCAAACCGGTTTCTCCTGCCAATCGGTTTTCCAGACGGTCAAGGCCCCGGGCACCCCGGGTAACCGCCTGTTTCCAGCCTTTAACAAACGGGAAGCACTTTGTTCCGCATGGGCCAGACCGGCAACGATAACCGATTCCCCCCCAATTTCATCCATTGAGCTGACCCGTTCAAAAGTGATGTCCCGGGCATCCAATGCATCCGTTAATTTGGTTAACGCATGCAAAACCGGCTTCCCGGGATCCTTGTCGGTTACTATGGTAAGATCCGGGTCGTTTTCTGCCGCCAGGCAACGCTGGCTCAAAACAAGCACTAATGAAAACAGTACAATGAACCGTATCCTTGAAAGTATTTTGTAATTCGTCATTGTCATAGTATTTGGTCCTCATGGTACATTACTGTTCCGGGGCTTGGCCGGAAGTGAATAGTCTTTGAATATCTACCGGGATTTTCTGTGATGATCCTTACGTTTTTTATTCTCAAAATGCCGGCCTCCGATTCCGGTCCAATTCTATATATCTGAAAACTATGGAGCCTGCCATTGTTTATTGCCGGATCGCTGATTCCTCTTGTCAATATTCCCGAATTAAGCGGGCCGGTAAGTTTGACCTCACACTCCAGGATAAAATCACTAAATTCCTCCTCATATTTTAAGTAGGCGAAATGAAGGGAGTCCGCCTGTTGCGTAACCAGATGGCCTTCCTCAATCCAAACCTCTGCCGAGCCGTCTCTTATTTCCCATCTATCCATATCCTTCCCATTATAGAGCTCGGTCCAGAAAACCTGACTTGATGATGTGCAGGAACCAAGCCAAAGCATTCCCATCAAATTACTAACGTTTGGACTATTTCTGCTATAATTAAATAATAATTCTCGAAAGTATATATATTTTTTGCCGTGTTCCAACGATTAATGCAACATAGCTATCAATAGAACAATAGAATTTTACCGACCTAAACTTTAAACCTGCCGGCTTCACTATTTTCTGCATTTTAATTTGTGTTACTCTGCTACGTCAACAATCACTCGCTTATACCGCGTAAGCCTGGGGGTGCCGTGGTCCGTGACAGCGAGAATGATGTGCATGGTCCCTTCCTTAAACACCGGGCTTGTCGGTACCATAAACGAGGCTTTGGGGCTGTCAGCACCTTCTATTCGTATTGGCTGACCAGTACCGGGGTTGGCCATCGTAAAGGTCCCGGCCTCCCTGTAGTAGAGCCACTCATAGGATAGTTTATCTCCATCAGGATCAGAAGAACCTTCGGCACTGAGCTTGATCTGATCGCCGGGCCTGGCGGTTAGTTTTTTGGAATGAGCAATTCTTGGCACGGGTGGATGATTACTTTCTTCATATGACTTGATCGTCCAGTCCATTCGGGCGGAAAAGTCATTTTGATAAGCCGATCGCCAACGCCAGATCGTGGCTTTATTCGTTGTATGCCAGTTTCCATCCAAACCCATCACTTCATCCTTGGCATCAGTCCAGAATGGCCTTGTCTCAGGATAGAGAAAATACTTCTTCATCCGGGGGGTATAGTGCTCATATCGGCCTCCCCAGCTTCCCCAGTCAGGATGGCCCACATTCCCCAGCCCGTTATCTATAAGATATAAAAAACTGGGACTGTCGCCTTCCATGAGATATTCGGTGTGTGGATACTCTGCCCCCAGGGGACCTTTGCTGCGGATATGTTCATCAAGCCAGGGATTGTCCACAATGGAGAAATCGGCACCACCAAAGCGACCCCAGAACTTGTCGCCGCTTATACCGCTCCAGGTGCCAAAGTGATATGCACCGCCTGAGTAGAAGCCCGGGCTTGCAATGTAAAACAGATTGGAAAATGTTTTTCGGAGCCATGGCCCGCTGTTATCCTGGTCAGAAATTGTGTATACCCGAA
>JBEPXS010000022.1:0-16906 GCA_041641755.1 Balneolaceae bacterium | reverse complement strand
GGCCATTGATCATTGTTAAAGTCGGCCCAGGTAGCAGAGAGGCTACGCCCGGATGCATTTTGGATACCTATATCCACTGCCATTTCAGTAAAGGTTCCGTCCCCGTTATTGCGATAAAACAGGTTCCGTTCTGGCCGGAATGAAGAAGGATTAATGCTCGGCGGTTCCTCGGCAGTCAGGTCTTCCACCGGCAGATTGAAATCAACATATTTTATATAGCCTGTAATATAGATATCCAGGTCACCGTCTCGATCATAGTCGGCCCATGATGCGCCAGCCCAGTAGCCTTCTTCTCCATCAAAGCCGGCTAGAACGGTAACATCCTCAAAGGTTCCGTCTCCCATATTTTTGAACAGTTTATTCTCACCGTAGGTGGTTATAAAGAGATCGTCCCAGCCGTCATTATCATAATCAGCTGTAGCTACCCCCATTCCTCTCACGGCCAGATCCAGACCAGCCTGTTGGCTTACATTCTCGAACGTGCCATCACCATTATTTTTATAAAGGGCGGAGCGGTCTTCCGGCTTTACTTTTTGATTTTCTTTTTCATTCAACGGCGTCGAATAGTTAAGAATGAAAAGATCATCCCAGCCATCATTATTATAGTCGAACCATGCTGCGCCGGAACCCATATCTTCAGGTAGCTGAGAGGTTCGGTCGTAATTAAAATGGCTGAACTGAATCCCCGCCTCTTGAGTTACGTCCCGAAATCTGACAGGCTTATAGTCCTCCGGGATAGCCCTTTCCAAACGAGTAGTCAACCCCTCTACCTCTTCGCCGGGTACATATCGCTGACCCTCGTCCCCTTCCCAGAGAAACCAGGCAGCCAACAGAAAGGCAATCGTCATCAGCAGTGATGAATACAATATCTTTTTCTTTCTTCTGGACATGGCAATCAAGAACTATAAACGTTATTTGGATGATATTTGAGGAATCACGGTTATTTTTTTCTGATCGGAAGACACCGTGGTAACCCGGGCCGTGGGATCTTCATACACATCGCCGAATACCTTGTTCATCAGGAACTGATTGATCTTCCGGTATTTTAGCTTGGCTGATATATTCAGCGTGGTACTGGTTTTACGCATGTCCAGATCCCCGGAAGATATATCCACAGAAAGCTGCTCACTTGCACCAATAGAATCCGGTATCGGTATTTCAAAATACGCATTGTCGGAGTGACCCGGGTATAATGCACGGCTATATCTGACGCCCACCATTTCCCACAAGTTGTGTCGGTCGATCACATTGTTGTACTCATCGACCGGTTCTGCTTTAAAAATGAATGAGCCCGGTTCAATAAAGTTTTCTTCATCCAATGTTCCGGATGTATAGAGTCGGTTCCCTTCCTGATCAGTAATAATAATTTCCAGCCAAGATTGTATGATGTCGAGTGGTCCGGTAGGAAAATTATGCCCTGTTTTATTATTGGTGATCATAACACTAAGCTGCAGGTCCGATCCCGCCTCTATTTCGCTCGGTGCTACCAGTTTTACCGGAATAGCCGGCCCGGATCTCCACTTATCCTCAATTTCAGGAATTTCAATTTCACCACGTATCCACTTTTCCGTCAGTTTTACATGCTCCTCTGCACCGGGCAGATCCAGCAGCGATGGCACTAACTGGTTGGCTCCCAGGAAACGGTGGCTTCGGTGTTTACCATCATCCTCCGAACGGTTGTAATCCATTGGATCACCCAAAGCGGGATCATTGGAGTCAACGAGAGGCATATGGCACTCCCTGCACTCAATAGTTTTCATTGGTTCCTTTGGATGGTTCCAGCGGCTCTTTCGCCAGTTGTCATACTGGTTTTGCAGCTGTACCCAGCCCACATTGTTTATCTCCTCGTCAATAAACTGCTTATGGCAGGTAGCACAGAACTCCGGGGTTTTAAACAGGGGACGCTGGTAGGTCTCAACATGTTTCTGCGGGTAGGCGCGGATCAAGAAATCACTGATCGCTTTTGCCATCTTTCCATCCTCCAGTTCATAGATATAGCGTTCCGGCGGAGCGATAACATACTCTGCATTACCGGATACATCCGCTTGTTGTATGGCGTGGCATGATACGCAGGAAACACCTTCATCCAGCCCCGTCTTGTTGGTTAACTCATCATTGAATAAATTTTTGGTTCCTGAAAACAGTGAAATAGGGTCGTGGCAGCCCCCACAATAGCGTGTTGACATAGGCCCCTTTTCCTGTCCCATCGCATTTTGTACGGCCCGGAACGCCGGATCCATGGCAGCATAGCGGTGAGCGCTTGCCTCCCATTCTTTACCTATCTGTTCGTGGCAGCCTGAACTTGTGCAGGAGTCTGATCCGCCAAGCAGCTTATCATCTATCCCTTCGCCGTGAGCGGTTGTTGCCAGGCTCGGAGCAAATGGACGATCCTGACTTTCTTCCATATAATGGTAATCGTCAGGCAGTTTGTTATCTACCTGAATTGGTTCAAATGCATAAATGAACAACAGCACCAATCCGAATTGGGCCAGCACGGTTAAAAGACTGTTGACCCCAAACTTTCGTTCTGCTTCCAGTCTGAATTTCATCTGGGGATTCTTGCGAGCCTTATAATCCCGGATTACAATTAGAACTACATGAGGAATTACCGAAGCCATCAAAACAAATGTGGCCAGAATGTGGATTTTATCCCAGAAATAGGTGATACGTATAGCAAACAGCGCCTGCCAGGTCAGCACCAGCCCGGAGATAATTGCTACCACCGAGGCGAGCATCGAGACATATCCCGTGAGCTTAATCTCGTTTAGCGGCCTTGTGCGATAATTTCGCCAGTGCTTGAACTGGTAAATTGTGTAGGGAATGCAAAAAGCTATGCCAATCAACGTATGTATAAGAACCATAAACTGATTGGGAACACTGAATGGCAGGAAGTAAATTGATAATCCAGTAATAAGTTCAAACAGTAAAAACCCGGATACCAGAATAAGCAGGGACCGCGTCCATTTTCCTGTTTGATCTGCAGTTGTATCCATATTAATAATATAAAATAGTATTTTATCTTTTATTTAATACCAATTTAACCGAATTGTACTTTTATGCAAACACAAACTTATCGGATATTATTTTTCGGGATAAGATACAATAGATGGTTAAAAGCTTTCCTGCAAAGGCTAAAACCTCAAAAATAGTAAAGCATAACCACTTTTAGAGATCAAAAAAAAGATATCTCAAGTTGTTAAATATTGATCTTAAATAACGCGAGCTCTAGGGATAAGAGCTTACTAACTATTTTTAAACATTATTTAGGTTGTTCATTTTTTGAATGACCAAAAAATGAACGAAAAAAAGTCACCGGCAGGTAAAATTTTTGTTGCATTCCCTATGCCTCCACTAAAACCATTGAACTCGCTCTCTCAGTTCTTATCCTGAGTTCAGGTTAAATACATTCTTTCTTTCAACCCAGCTCAAAACGGATTGAGACAGATGTACCCTCATTGCCAGACTCAACTTCCAGATTCGCTCCCAACTGATCCATCAACGTTTCGACCAGCGTTAGACCCAGGGTACTGGCAGAGGGAAAGTCGACCTCTGCAGGCAGCCCCACTCCATCATCTTTTACTTCCATTGTGATGGTTTGATCTTCTTTTTGGAAATTGATCTCAATGACTCCCTCATCACGTCCTTTAAATGCATGCTTAAAAGCGTTTGTGATAAGTTCATTCAGAATCAGCCCGCAGGGTACAGCCGTATTTATTTCCAACTCAATCGGATCTGCATTATTTTGGAAAGTGATTTGGGTATCATCATATTCAAAAACCTCCGAAATGTAATCCGTCAGCTGGTCGATATAGGTATTAATCTCGATGCTGGAAAGAGAATGTGACTGGTACAATTTTTCATGTACCATTGCAATCGATTGTATCCGGGCCTGACTCTCCCGAAACTTACTTAATACTTCGCTATCCTCTTCATTAAATGCCTGGAGGTCGAGTAGTCCGGAAATAATAGCCAGGTTGTTTTTGACCCGGTGATGAATTTCGGCCAGCAAAACCTCTTTCTCCTTTAACGACTTCCTGATCTGGTGCTCTGCTTCCTTACGTGGGGTAATGTTCCTGTTAATACCAACCCAGTAGACCTCATCTTCGTTTTCTGCCGGGAAAGGAGCCATATCCAGTTCAACCCAGTAGGGTGTTCCATCTTTTTTATAATTGATAAACTCTTCCCGCAGGGGATCAAGACTCTTAATATTTTCCTCAATACGATCCTTCACTTCATCGGAGGTTTCCGGTCCGTGTAATAATGTAGGATTTTTGCCTTTCGCTTCCTTCGCCGTATATCCGGTAAACTGTTCAAAAGCATCATTTACAAAAACGATCTTCGAATCCAATGGACTCTCTTTGGGGGCCTTTGTGATGATCACCATATCATTTATATTGGCAATCGCCATTTCCAACAAGTGCAGCCTGTCGTAAGCCCGTGTCAGATCTGCCGTGCGCTCCTTGATCCGTTGCTCCAGCTGTTTGTTCAGCTCATGGAGGTTCTCTTCGGCTCGTTTCCGATCGGTTATTTCAATAGAAGATCCAACGATCGACTCCGCATTCCCTTCTTCGTCATTCACCAATTTCACCTCATCATACAACCAGATGTAATGGCCATCTGCATGTTTGAAACGGTATTCCTTGGCAAATATTTCCTCTTCTATCACCTGTTCGAATTGTTGAATAACCATATCACGATCCTCAGGATGTATACGCTCTATCCACAGTTGGTCATCTTCATAGAACTCTTCGGCCTTAAAACCAAGAATATCGCTTACGTTACCACTGATAAAAAGGAGGGGAAAATTTTCTTCAACCTTACACTGGTAAAAAATAATAGAACTGGCAGAAAACAGTTCCTTGAACGGGAATGAAACCGAAGAAGATGAAGTCGAATCAGTGTTCATAGAATTACACTATTACCCAATACATTTATTTACAATTTGTGTACCCTGCTGTATTAATGATAGCCTAGCCAGACAACCCAGTATCGATATCATCGAGAAGCTTTGTTACAAATTGATGGTTCCCCCGATTGCAGGATTGTCAGGCGCCTCTTTCCCACTATTTATGATAGATGATAAATGACTTTTTCCTAAACTCATTACATCAAGAAAAGATAACAAATAATTTCATACAACCGAACGAGGATACTACAGAAATATTTAATATTTCATGAATTTATTTTACTCCTCCAAGTCAGATTTATCTTCAGCATACTGCTGATTATCTTTGGTGATTTCGATGGGGATGGCGCCGGTAGCCTCTCCACTATAGAGCGAAACGTGGGGAAAAGGAATTTCAATATCCGCCTCGTCAAGATGTTTCTTCACCTCTTCATAGATAGAGTTTTTGAGCAATAAATACTCATCAGACTGCCCCCAGACACGAAGTTGAAGGTCTATGGAGGATGCCCCAAATGCGTTAAAAATGACTTGGGGTTCGGGTTCGGCAAGGGTGTACTCATTTTTTTCGGCTACTTCCATCAGTACCTCCCGTACCTTACCGAGTTCTTCTTTATAGGCTACCGAAACCAAGGCATCAAAACGCCGGATGGGGAATCGAGTCAAGTTAACAACTTCGGTCTTGATGAGGGTTTCATTGGGAATGCGGACGAACTGATTGTCAAATGTACGAAGTTTGGCCGAAAGCATATCGATAGACATCACAATGCCGGTTGTGTTACCCACTGTGATGATATCATCTACCTTGAACGGTTGTTCGGCAATCAAAAACAGGCCACTGATGATATTGGAAACGCTGGTCTGCGAGGCGAATCCCAGTGCTACGCCCAAAATACCCGCTGCCCCCAAGAGCGGAGCCAGGCTCAGGCCCAGCTGTCCCATTACCATTACAACAAGTATTGTCAGGCCGGTATAAAATACAATTTTACCAGCCAGCATCCCGTAATGAGTGGCATAGCGCTTGGTAAAAAAAGAACGTGCCCACCCCCGGAGCATAAACAGTATGGGAAATCCAAGGGCCAGTATTATAGCTACCCGGATAGCCAACATCCAAAACTCTTCAGAAACAAAATTTTCTAAACCCAAATCAGAAACAGATGTAGAGTCCATAAAAATCAAAAAATTAACGTGCAGAAATAAAAGTATCGTCAAATAGCTTCTTGAAGGTACGCACAGCCAGGCTGGTTTGTATCGGGTTTCGCGGTCGGCTGAGCAGCTCTCCCTCGTCCAGACCCGACGGTAACTTCCCGGTCATACTAATATCACTGTTCGCATCCTCCCCGTGGTAAACGATCCGCGTTTCCCCGGCCCACAGCTGGTTGTCACTCCTGTGAATACCCAACCGCTCGACCCGGAAACAGAACTTCTCAAAATGCAGGTCCTCTGCAGCTTTATTAGTAATCCAGATCGGACAGTTTACAAGATATGGCATCGATTCAACTTTATCGAGACTCCTCCGGGCTTTGGTGGGAGACCAGTAACAGAGTTCTCCCTCCAAGGGAGTACCAAACCAGGTTTTAGAAAGCTCAATACTGGGAATTTCTTTGAGGATGTAACTCGAATCTGCAAAGGCGATGCGTACCCACACCGGAATGCGAGAAAATATTTGAATTCTGGTACCGGAACTGATCGTCAATGGATACTCAGAACTAATTACAATTGGCAGATCGGGGAAAACCGGTCTTATGCTAAGCCTGTTTGATCCTGACTTGTGAGCCCAGCGCGACCATGAAATAGCTTCATCCAGTTCCGCACTTCCACCTGTACTTGCAGGTGGTTTGTCTTCAAGTCGGTCTGCAATCCATGTCTCCTCATTTCGCTGCTGTATCCAAACATGCCGTCGACCGGACATGAACTCTATCGGAGATTGTCCTGCCTCAACATCATAATCCTTCCAAATATCGGCCATCACAAAAAATTATATGATATAAATATGATCAGTTAACAAGATAAATAAACTTCAAATAGAAACACTCACCGAAGGAGTATAATCAATACTCTGACATTCCGATAATATTATAAGTTTAGTTTCAACATTTTTAAATGATAACGGCCTTTAAGGAATTCCATTGATCTGTAGAATAATAAAATTAACCTGCTTTTTATCTCACTAACCATGTTAAGGCCGAGTCAACAATTCAATTCCCATATTGGGTAATTGGGTACATTCCAGGGAAAAATTACCATACGGAAAACAGCTTGCATTTAATCTATCTCTGTGTAGCTTTATGCTGTTGCTATTTTAGTGCTATCTACACTTACTGAAATCAATTTATAACCTAAATTTTAAGACAATGCATACGGTTCTCACACTTACACTGCTGGCTACCCTTGCAGTACCAGCCCTTGCCCAACAATCCACCAGTTCAGATGCCAGCCAACAAGGGCCTTTTGTACATACGGTTTATTTTTGGCTGAACAATCCTGACAGCGATGCTGATCATGATAAACTTTATAAAGGCCTCAAGATGATCAAGGAGATTGAGCATATCCAGCAAGGCTATATCGGGGTGCCCGCCCCCACCGACCGCGAAGTTATCGACAGCAGTTATGATTTCGCGATCACCTTTATTTTTGAAGATATGGAAGCCGAGCAGGCCTATCAAACCCATCCAACTCACCTGAAGTTTGTAGAAGAATATAATCACCTGTGGGATCGCGTAGTTGTTTATGATGCCGTTACTCCGGAAGAGTAGTGCTTTATCCAATCAACTTCTGACAATTTATACTTTACTTTTCATCTCTCTAACTCACAAGCTGGTCCGAGTGGTTCACCTGGACCAGTTTAGAGATGATTTCTATTTCTTACAAGCCATAAAATTTGAATTCAGGGACCGAAACCAGCACTTTGTGTCCTTTAACCCAGCTCGTAGGGTGTTTCAAATTCCATAGCCACATCAAACAGAATTAACTCCGTCTCTTCCAGTGCCTCCAGGATAATCTCATCAACATTCGTGATTCCCGCTCCGTCACCCTGGCTGAGCACTGTATCTTCGTCTAGCTGTAGGTTACCGTGCACCACCTGTAACCACACGCCACGCTCATTCTCCACAGTGTGCGAATAGCTGTCATCCTCTTCCAGGATACCAGCATAAATTTCAGCATTCTGATTGATATGCATTGACCCGTTGCGGCCGTGGGGAGAAATATACAATCGCAACTGACCAGTTCGCTCTTCTCTTTTATACCGTTTCATCTGGTAACCAGGATCATGGCCTTTTTTGTCTGGCAGAATCCAGATCTGAATATTATGCTCTACCTCGTCCTGTTCATTCATCTCGCTATGAAAAATACCCTTCCCCGCCGATATACGCTGCATTTCTCCCGGACGTATATCTTCACGATTTCCCATATTATCACTATGTGTAAGGATACCGCTGGAAACGTACGTTATGATCTCCATATCGCGGTGCGGATGGGATTCAAACCCCTCTTGGGGTTGAATGTTGTTTTCCACGATTACCCGTATCGGCCCGAAGTGTATCCACTCCGGATCCTTAAAGTTGGCAAAAGAAAAGGTCATCCAGTTATCGGTCCAGCCGAAATCTTCAAAGCCACGCTCATTGCTTCTCCGAATCCGGATCTTCATATCTGGATTATTAGTTTTCATTACTTTTTCTGAGTTCATGTTCTAAGAGAGATACCGGATAAACTGTTCCGGGAAAAGATCCGTTCATCCAAAGTTATACAATCCGGCATTTCACTATGCCCAATTACGGATTCCACCTACATTTTTGTTGTTATACTAAGCTTACCATATTTTTGTATTCAAAATAGCAACTATTCAATGAAAAGGAGTTTTGATCATGAAAAGGTACCTCAATTTAATCGTAGTCTTTTCTATAGCAATTTTAACGGGATGTACAACTTCCGGTGCATTTGTGGCGACCAATCAAACAAATGTAAATCTTGAAGAAAATAATTTCAGCATCACTGCGAACAATGTTTCCGGGGAGGCCGAATCGGGTTATCTTCTTGGCGTCAGTTATTCTTACGGAATGTTGGCTAATACAATTGCTATAGCTCGTGTTGCAGGTACAGGTGAGCTTTATTCAGAAGCTCTACAAAATCTGTGGGAAAAATACGAAGATGAACACGGTAACATCGAGGGACAAAACGTTGCGCTGGCTAACGTACGCTACGATACTGATATTTTAAACCTGTTTTTGTATACCAAGGTCAAGGTGACAATACGGGCCGATATTGTTGAGTTTGAATAGGATTAGAAGACAACCATCCTATAATTTAGTAGATGAGACAAAACAGATCATATAGACTTTAAATAAAAAAGCTCTTCACATTGAATGTGAAGAGCTTTTAAATTCTAATACCTTGAAAAATTATGCATGCAGTGATTCTCCATGCTGGCTAAGGTCCAGGCCTTCCTCTTCCTCCTCGGCCGTTACTCTCAACGGAATAATTGAGTCGGTAATCTTCAGCAGAAGCCACGTTCCGATAATAACAAAGAGCGATACTATGAGAAGAGCAACCAGGTGAGTAAAGAAGAGACCTGTTTCACCAAAAGCCAACCCGTTAGTTTCAACTGCTGAATTGATGGATTCATGTGCAAATACGCCGGTCAGGAGCATACCCATCATACCTCCAACGCCGTGGCAGGGAAACACATCCAATGTATCATCAATGCCGGTGCGGGTGCGGATCTCTACCATAATATTACTCACTACTGCACTTACTATACCGATGGTCAGCGAGTGGGTGATGGAGACAAAACCTGCGGCCGGTGTAATGGCAACCAAACCGACCACAGCACCAATGCAGGTACCCATGGCTGACGGTTTTTTCCCGCGAATTGCATCAAAAATAATCCAGGTAAAAGCGGCAGCGGCAGAAGCACAGGTGGTTGTGGCTAGCGCTGTGGCAGCGAGGGAATTGGCACCGAATGCCGATCCTGCATTAAACCCAAACCATCCGAACCAGAGCAAACCGGTTCCCAGAATTACATAACTAATGTGGGCAGGCTTGTGAACAGGTTCATTTCTTCGCTTCAGGTAGAGCGCAGATACCAGGGCAGCCCAGCCGGCACTCATATGTACAACCGTCCCTCCGGCAAAATCAAGTACTCCAAAAGCGGCCAACAGTCCGTCGGGATGCCAGGTAGCGTGTGCCAGTGGCGTGTAGATAACCAGTGAAAAAAGTGTAATAAAAAGCAGGTAGGCGGTAAACTGAATCCGTTCAGCAAACGCTCCGGTGATCAGGGCCGGAGTAATGATAGCAAACTTTAGCTGAAACATGGCAAACAGAACCAGCGGAATTGTAGGTGCTGCCTCCCACGGCCCCTGACTGAGTACGCCGTCGAACATAAAAAAGGTGGCTGGATTTCCGATAATACCACCTATGCTGTCTCCAAAGGCCAAGCTGAAACCTACCACAACCCAGAGAACTGTTATCAGTGCCATTGCGATGAAACTCTGAAGCATCGTAGAAATCACGTTCCTGTTCTGAACCATCCCTCCATAGAAGTAAGCCAGGCCCGGCGTCATAATAAGAACCAAGGCTGTCGCCACCAGCATCCAGGCGATATCTCCGCCATCCAGATTTTCAGCTGAAATCATCCCGTCCGGCAAACCGGGAAAAATTAAGCTCAGTACCACCACCAACAGTAACAGTACAAATGGAACGATTGCAAACCGTTTTGTCATCGACATATTATTTACCCTTCATTTAATTACATTATAATTCCCGCCGCAAGTATAATTAATTTTTTTAATAAAATTTAAACTTTTTTCTTAAAAATTTATGTTTATATGATTTTAATTGGATATTTATTTGTCATATTTGGCTAACCACCCATATCAACTATATTGTGAGCTTGATCTTTACCGAAACTGCTTATAGGTTCAACAGCATTAACGACTAGCAGAACAAGGCAACTAATTGGAATGAGAACTATTTTTTAATTTTTGATGGCCAGCTCCTTATGCCAAACAAATTGTTCTCTTTTCTAACAGTATCATTCAACATCAAAACGGGATTGTTTTCGTTGTTCAATCTCTGTGTGTTGGCTGGCGTACTGGCTCTATACTCCTGTAATTCAAACGACAAGCAGAATGGGAACTATATTCAAGAAATTGAACAGTGGCACACCGATCGGATTGCCTCTCTTAAGCAGGACGATAGCTGGTTGAGCCTGGCCGGACTGTATCCGCTTTCTGAAGGGAAGCTTACTTTCGGGGCTGATTCTTCAAATGACATCGTGTTTCCACCTCAAAAGTCCGTATCGCGGATCGGTACATTCTTTGTCGACTCAACCCGGGTCCGAGTAGAAATTGAGTCCGAAGTCCAGGTTTTTACTAACGGTACCTCCGTTCAGGATACTGTGATAAAGAGCGATATAAAAGGCAAACCAACTGTGTTAAGTCACGGCCCGTTAAAGTGGTTTGTGATTGAACGCTACGGGGATAGATTCGTGAGGCTCAAGGATACCGAACATCAACGACTTGAATCATTTGAAGGGATCGAGCATTTCCCTATTTCAAAGAAATGGCGGGTTAAGGCTACATTTAATGAATTTGAAAAACCTGACACAATAAAGGTACCTACCGAACTGGGACAGATAGGTATAGAGCTGCTCTATGGCACCCTGGAGTTCAATATTGATGGAAAGACGTATCAATTAGCCCCGCTGGGCAACCCTGATGAAGATGAATTCTTTATTATTTTTGGGGATGAAACAAACGGTGAATCGACCTATGGCGGAGGGCGCTACGTTTATGCAAGTACTCCTAATGAACAGGATATAACCTATATCGACTTTAACAAAGCTTACAATCCTCCGTGTGTGTTTTCTCCGTACGCCACTTGTCCGCTGCCACCTGCACAAAACCGACTAGCGATTAAAATAAGAGCCGGGGAGAAAAATTACGGAGATAGTCACTAGGTAGAGGGCCTTGCAAAACCAACTGTCATTGCTAATGAAATGAAGTAAAGCTCTCTGACTACAAGTTTCACCCGGAATATTAATCTTCCCTGGTCAATTCATCTGCGACCATATCACAGATCTCTTCCAGCATCTCGCGATGATCATCTGTTATGGAGCCTTTGGTATGAGAATCGATATCCAGCTCGCCTAACAGTTCTTCGCCTCTCAGGATCGGTACCACCACTTCAGCTTTCACGTCTACACTACAGGCCAGATAGTTGTCTTCTTCGCTGACATCCTGAACCACAAACGTTTCCAGCGATTCAGCAGCCTGTCCACAGATTCCTGTACCAAAAGGAATGCGTGTGTGATCCGTGGCTTCACCCACATAGGGGCCCAATACCAACTCCCGATCGGCATCGGGATCCACCATGTAGAACCCAATCCAGTCGAACACTTCAACTTCGTCGTCGAGCAGTTCACAGATAGCGAATAGTTTCTCATCTTTCGAAACCGAACGGTTTAAAATCTCTTCGGTTTCCTTAATGATCTTCTCTTTATCTTCAACTATTGTAGTACCCATAATCACAACGTTTTAGCATTTCTCAATTGTGCCTTGAGTTGTAAATCTAATATTAAATTCACCAATTCCCCAACCTTCAATACTAACTTTAACAAACTATTTTTTCAGAGTTTGATTTAAAGGAAAAAGGCGAAAGAGAAAGGCAAATATAAACGATATATTTATTAGAGGGCTTTTGCAAAACCAACTGTCATTGCAAATAAAATGAAGTAATCTCCCGATCAGAGCCTCTAAAGGGAGATTACTTCGTAAGCTCGTAAAAAGTGACGGTTTGGTTTTGCAAAGCCCTCTCTTAGTAAGTTCAGGATCTCTATTTCTAACTGCGGGCCTCCCTGCCAACTCGTTCAGCAACAATACGCATCCCGTTAAGGGTCAGCATCGGATCCACCTCATCAAAATAGTCGGTATATGGAGCGACGGTTGATGAGAGTCCGCCGGTGGCTACTACTTTGGCCGATTTTCCCAGTTCTCTTCGCATCCGTTCGATCAGTCCCTCCACCATGCAGAGATGTCCCAGCACAAGGCCCGACTGCATCGCTTCCATAGTATTGCGCCCAATTGTCCTTTCCGGGGGCTCAAGCGGAATCTGGGTTAGCTGTGCCGTTCGTTCTACCAGGGCGTCGGTTGTAATTTTCAAACCCGAGCCAATCGCCCCCCCCAGGAATATGCCCGGATCATCTATCGCCATGACGGTAGTGGCAGAGCCAAAATCAACCACTATGCAGGGTTCCCCAAACATATTGTACGCTGCCACCGCATCAGCTATAAGATCGGCCCCTACCGATTTTGGGTCACGTGCCCGCACTGCTATTCCTGTATCCAATGCACCATTAAGTATCAGCGGTTCAAATCCGGTTTTATGTTTCAAAATTTCTTTATACGGGGAGGTTAACTGGGGTACCACACTACTTATGATAACTTCATCCAACCCAGAATAATCATGGGTTGTCTGTTCAAACAGGTTGTCAAGGATTATCGAATACTCGTCCTCAGTACGGCTGGTCAGGGTTTGAATCCGCCACTTTTCCAGCCACTGTTGATCACTATAAATGCCAATTACAATGTTTGTATTTCCGATATCTACAGCCAGCAACATATCTGCTTACTTTTTTGGTTACACCGTTTTTTAAAATTAACTGCTTATAAGTGAAACGAATGCGACCATTTTATGATTTGAATTATTACCATGTTCCTGCTATGCTAAGAACGACAATTTTTAATCAAAACACATATTCTACCTATGGCTGAACCCAAAGTTGCTCAAGAAGGTCCTTTTGTAATGGAAATTGAACCCGGAAACTACGCCTGGTGCGCCTGCGGTCAATCCGATAATCAACCCTATTGCGATGGCTCACATACTGATACTGAATTTACTCCCATTGTTGAAAAAATTGAAGAACCGAAGCGTGTAGCCTGGTGTGGATGCAAACACTCCGGCAACAAACCCTTTTGCGACGGAACTCACGCCGAACTCGATACTTAAGAAACCATAAGCTATTCACAAACCATGACCCCTGCTGCACGCTTGATCAAGCTTTTTGATTATGATGCCTGGGCCAACCACAAGATCCTCAATGAACTCCAAAAAAATGACTCCTTTGAAAATCAGGACCGGGCGCTGGCATTTCTTAACCATATTATTGGGTCCCAGCACCATTGGTACCGTCGAGTGACAAGAGCGGAGCTGCACAAACGTGAAATCTGGCCCTCCTTCCCCGTCGGGGACTGCAAGGACCTTATCGATGCCAATCGTCAGCGCTGGTTGGAGCTTATTGAAGAAGAGTCCAACGACCTTGATCAGACGATCTCCTATGAAAACAGCAAGGG
Organism: Balneolaceae bacterium; assembly: GCA_041641755.1. Taxonomy (GTDB): domain Bacteria; phylum Bacteroidota; class Rhodothermia; order Balneolales; family Balneolaceae; genus JAMQKA01. Next base: position 2,653 of record JBEPXS010000022.1, on the reverse strand, counting down.
CATTCAACATGAATCTGTACTCTCTGACATCTTGCATCATCTGATTATTCACGGCCAGCATCATCGATCGCAGATAGCCCTGCTACTCCGCCAGGCAGATATCGCTCCGCCGGGCACCGATTTTATATTCTTTACCAGAGAAACGTAGGTATACGTGCGAGGCACTTTATGCACCTTTACCTGTTTTACTGCAGATTAGCATTCTCCTATCTGCTTTGTTAGATTTGTCTCTCACTTTTTTAACAACCACAGCAACCGGGAGGAGCAATCCTGAAGTTCATAGAAGATTTTCTAGCAGCTTTTTCCAGCTTTATGTGGGGCATGCCCCTCGTAATTCTGCTGATAGGCGGGGGACTTTTCTTTATGATCTACTCCCGCTTTATCCCCTTTCGTCATTTTGGTCACGCCCTGAATGTACTCCGCGGTAAATATGATGATCCCGACGATCCCGGTGACATCAACCACTTTCAGGCCCTGGCCAGTGCCCTGGCTGCTACGATTGGACTGGGCAACATCAGTGGAGTGGCTGTAGCCATCGCAACCGGAGGGCCCGGAGCTGTATTCTGGATGTGGGTGAGTGCCTTCCTCGGTATTGCAACTAAATTTTTTACTTGTACACTTTCCATTATGTATCGTGGTAATGATTCCGAGGGAAAGCTCCAGGGCGGCACCATGTATATGATTACCGAAGGATTGGGCAAAAAATGGAAACCTTTGGCTGTACTTTTCTCTGTGGCCGGCATGTTCGGCGCCCTCCCGATATTCCAGGCCAATCAACTAACGCAGATTCTCCGTGATGTAATTTACATGCCCAATGGTTGGGTGACAGCGGAAGCTCATTTTACCGGTGACCTGATTACCGGATTTGCCATTTTCGGTATCGTTTCACTGGTTATTTTTGGAGGAATTAAACGGATCGGCCGGGTAGCTTCCAAAATGGTTCCCGCTATGGTTGTTCTGTATGTAGGTGCCTGCCTGTTGATCCTGTTTGTCAACTACGAAGCCGTTCCCAGGTATCTCTATCTTATAGTTACGGATGCTTTCACAGCCCAGGCCGCCATGGGTGGCGCACTCGGTCAGCTTATAGTTACCGGATTCAAACGCGCCGCCTTCTCAAACGAAGCAGGTATCGGTACGGCAACGCTGGCGCATGGAGCAGCTAAAACCAAAGAGCCGGTACGGGAGGGACTCGTAGCGATGCTCGGTCCCGCCATCGACACATTAATTGTCTGTACTATGACGGCCCTCGTAATCCTGGTTTCGGGAGCCTGGCAGACCGGAAATGAAAACGGCATTATCTTAACGGCTTCCGCCTTCCAGGAAGCACTGGGTATTTATGGCCCCTATCTGCTGGTGCTTTGTGTAACCGTCTTTGCCTTCAGTTCTCTTTTTACCTACTCCTACTACGGAACCAAATGTCTGGGTTTCTTAATCGGTGCTGATAAGCAACACTTCTACAATTATTTTTATGTTGGCTCCATTGTAATTGCCGCAGTAACTACCCTTTCGTCGGTCATCAACCTTATTGACGGAATGTTTGCAGTCATGGCCATACCGACGGTGATAACCACCCTGATTCTGGCCCCGAATGTATTATCAGCCGCTCGCAGTTACTTCTCCCGCATCGATTCTTTCCAGATCTTTAAGTAGATAAATTTTGTTAACGCGAGCGGACGCTCGCGCTATTGCTATTACTACGGTCTGTATGGCATTTAGATGAGGTATGTTCATTACCTTTAAAACAGTCCTTTCCCAACTGTCTTCTTGAAAGGGGCTTGTGGTATTAGTGGTCTTTATTACTTTGGGTAGCGCCCGTTAACAAATATTTTTTCCTGATTAGATAGGCTGCCGGCATTGGTTGAGTGAACGGTTATAAAATAATAACCAGGCGTCATTCCGAACGGAGTGAATGCAATGAATGAAGAGCGACAATCTCCCCGGTAACGGCTGCACATGAATCAGGGAGATGGGACAGGAGGCCACCGTTCGAGAGATCGCCACGTCGCTGTAAAAGCGCAGCTCCTCGCGATGACAACTGGTTTCTTTTTTATATTAATTTGGCAACGGTGATAGTGGTTAATCCCACTACAATACACAGAGGCCTTTTTACTACTCGCAGCACAACCGGCTATACCACTCAGAGTGCCTGAGCTTACTACTCAGAGTCCTTGAGCAGGCTACTCAGACTGATTGAGGGCACCACTCAAGGTGTTTGGGTAGTGCTCTCAGAGTGTTTGAGTGGTAAGGGGAGTGTTTTTAATCCCATGTTTCCAGCCTTTGGCTATCTATGTGCGACGCACTTCCGAAGTGCGTCGCACCTTCACTGGTAGCACCGAATACGTCTGTTGTTTCCAAAATCTTTTTTCCGAACTTGTCATTTTTTATTTCCGGCCTTTGAAATTTTTGTTGACCGAGTGACCGGAGCCGGAGCGTGAAGAAACCATTGCTGTCTGAGATCCGCGCCTCCCAGCGGATCGAGTTCAATGGTTTTAGTGGATGTGCAGGGAGCGCAACAAAAATTTTACCCGCCGGCGACGTTTTTGGTTCGTTTTTTCCTCATCGAAAAAATGAATAAGACAAGACGATGATAAGCCCTTATTTTCAGCCAAACTGGTTTCAGGCAGAAATTCTTCAGTTTCCCGTTTCTTGGGAT